>NZ_JACVZO010000059.1:0-2038 GCF_017151845.1 Staphylococcus sp. EG-SA-17 | reverse complement strand
ATTCATGTTAACGGATTCGATTTTAAGCTATTCATTTTAAAAGGTCATATGGGCATATCAATACAAGTTAAAGATATGAACAACGTACCAATTAAACATGCTTATGTCGTAGATGAGAATGACTTAGATATGGCATCAGACTTATTTAACCAAGCAATAGATGAATGGATTGAAGAGAACACAGACGAACAGGACAGACTAATTAACTTAGTCATGAGATGGTAGGAGGTCGCTATGAAGCAGACTGTAACTTATCTAATCAAGCATAAAGATGAAAATCTATTTATTACAAACCGACCAACCGAAGTGAACGATACAGTGAAGTATTCAACTGATATGCGAGACGCAAGAGAATTCGACGGACTAGACAAAACTGTTATTGATATGTCTAAGCACAAAGCAATCAAGAAAACAGTGACAGAAACAATTGAGTATGAGGAGGTAGAACATGACTGAGGAAAAACAAGAACCACAAGAAAAAGTAAGCATACTCAAAAAACTAAAGATAAATAATATCGCTGAGAAAAATAAAAGGAAATTCTATAAATTTGCAGTATACGGAAAAATTGGCTCAGGAAAAACCACGTTTGCTACAAGAGATAAAGACGCTTTCGTCATTGACATTAACGAAGGTGGAACAACGGTTACTGACGAAGGATCAGACGTAGAAATCGAGAACTATCAACACTTTGTTTATGTTGTAAATTTTTTACCTCAAATTTTACAGGAGATGAGAGAAAACGGACAAGAAATCAATGTTGTAGTTATTGAAACTATTCAAAAACTTAGAGATATGACATTGAATGATGTGATGAAAAATAAGTCTAAAAAACCAACGTTTAATGATTGGGGAGAAGTTGCTGAACGAATTGTCAGTATGTACAGATTAATAGGAAAACTTCAAGAAGAATACAAATTCCACTTTGTTATTACAGGTCATGAAGGTATCAACAAAGATAAAGATGATGAAGGTAGCACTATCAACCCTACTATCACTATTGAAGCGCAAGAACAAATTAAAAAAGCTATTACTTCTCAAAGTGATGTGTTAGCTAGGGCAATGATTGAAGAATTTGATGATAACGGAGAAAAGAAAGCTAGATATATTCTAAACGCTGAACCTTCTAATACGTTTGAAACAAAGATTAGACATTCACCTTCAATAACAATTAACAATAAGAAATTTGCAAATCCTAGCATTACGGACGTAGTAGAAGCAATTAGAAATGGAAACTAAAAATTAATTAAAAGGACGGTATTTAATTATGAAAATCACAGGACAAGCGCAATTTACTAAAGAAACAAATCAAGAAAAGTTTTATAACGGCTCAGCAGGGTTTCAAGCTGGAGAATTCACAGTGAAAGTTAAAAATATTGAATTCAATGATAGAGAAAATAGATATTTCACAATCGTATTTGAAAATGATGAAGGCAAACAATATAAACATAATCAATTTGTACCGCCGTATAAATATGATTTCCAAGAAAAACAATTGATTGAATTAGTTACTCGATTAGGTATTAAGTTAAATCTTCCTAGCTTAGATTTTGATACCAATGATCTTATTGGTAAGTTTTGTCACTTGGTATTGAAATGGAAATTCAATGAAGATGAAGGTAAGTATTTTACGGATTTTTCATTTATTAAACCTTACAAAAAGGGCGATGATGTTGTTAACAAACCTATTCCGAAGACAGATAAGCAAAAAGCTGAAGAAAATAACGGGGCACAACAACAAACATCAATGTCTCAACAAAGCAATCCATTTGAAAGCAGTGGCCAATTTGGATATGACGACCAAGATTTAGCGTTTTAAGGTGTGGTTTAAATGCAATACATTACAAGATACCAGAAAGACAATGACGGCACTTATTCCGTCGTTGCTACTGGTGTTGAACTTGAACAAAGTCACATTGACTTACTAGAAAACGGATATCCACTAAAAGCAGAAGTAGAGGTTCCGGATAATAAAAAACTATCTATAGAACAACGCAAAAAAATATTCGCAATGTGTAGAGATATAGAACTTCACTGGGG
>NZ_JACVZO010000058.1:0-2062 GCF_017151845.1 Staphylococcus sp. EG-SA-17 | reverse complement strand
CTTTATCACTAAAGTTAGTTGTAAAGATGTTGTTTTTACCTACTCTGTTATCAACAATGCTGAAAAGTTTATTTATAGTGTGTTCTGTGTTTTCTACACCCATATCATCTAGTACAAGTAAATCAATCTCACTAAGTAATTTGACTAGTTCGTCTGTAGTCTCTACTGCATTTTTGTTGTATGTCGCTTTGATACGATCCATCAACATTGGTATATGCATAAAAGCAACTGTATGCCCTTTAGCTTTAACTGCTTTTGCGATAGCGTATGCTAGGTGGCTTTTACCAGTTCCGTATGAACCTTGCAATATTAATGATTTTGGTTCTTTTGTAGAGAAACCTTGTACATACTCTATTGCTGTTTGTTTAGCGTGTACTTGTTTTTCATTTTGTGGCTTATAGTTGTTAACTGTTGCATCTCTTAGAGACGGATTAACATTTGATTGATTGAAAATATAATCAAGTTTCTTTTGTTTATTCCTTTTGTATTCTTCATAAGCCAATCTTTGAATTTCACATTCGCAACCGTCTTTGTATTCATATCCATTTTCAAACTTATATAAGTCATATTGATGCCCGCATTTATCGCAATTCTGTCTTAGTATTACTTCGATTGGTTGATATTTTTTTAAACTCTCGTTTATTTTTTCGTTGAATAACGGTTTCATAAGATCCTCCTAGTCCCAATAACTTTCGTCGTACTTCATACGTTCCAATTGATCTATGCCAGTTTCTTTAATCTCTTCGCTATAATCATTCATATAGCTTTCGTTAGTTAAAAATGTTTTAGGGTACTTTTGATATTGTTTGTCTGTAATAGTTTTTAAATATTCTCGAGTACCTTGCATGATTTGCTCAAAAGTATGTTTCTTTAAGCATGATTTGAATTTAGTGAAAGACATCTTCTTATCTTTTTTCTTGTTGTAAAGTTTCCACCATTCCTCAAATTGCTCATGCGTAACGTCAGTTGCGCTATTATTTGAACTTAAGTTCTTATCTATATCTTTTTCTTTATCTCTTTCTAATTCTTTATCTAATTCTTTATCTTCTTCTGTTGCGTGACTGTCACGTGACGTCACGTGACCATTTAGCAATTTTCTGTTGTTTTCTCGTTGCTTTTGTTTCCTCAACCTGTTCTGCGCCCTGATTTTCTCGAGTCCTTCGATGTTTTGGTGCTTTTCCCAGTTTGTCACTTTTATGACACCATTAACTTTTTCAATCATGCCCAATGTCTCAAAAGTTTGAATTGCTAACCTTATTGAGTTAATAGGTCGGCTAAACTCATTTGCTAACATTTCTTCGTTATACGGCAAGTTTTCAGATAACATAATGTAACCTTGTTCGTTGTACTTTCCTGATAAAGTTAGCAGCTTAACCCAAATGGTTATGATCGTATCTCTTTCGGGTAAAGCTTCGATATATTTGATTTTGCTGTCATCAAACATGCCAACTTTAAGTTTTATCCATGATACTTCTCCCATTGTTTTCTCCTTTCAGCATTTTATTGAGCCTCTCATCAACTTTTATCCACGAGTCATGCAAGTGGTATTTATCATCAAACGACTTAACGCCAATCGCATGTTGCTCGTTGTGATGTTCGCGACATAACGCTAATACATGTTTGTCATAGTGGTTCATTTTGTTTCTGTTCATGCCTCTGCCGACTGCTTCATAATGTGCCAGGTCTGCGTGAGGCTTTCCGCATATTACACAGTTGCGGTTGATTGTAGCCCAATATAATAACGCTTTATCTTCGCTTAACAACTTACTCGTTTCTACACTCATAGGTATTTGATGATGAAACACAAACGCTATAATCAGTTCTATTAACTCCCTTGCGACTTTCATTGAACAGTCACGCAGACTGATTTCTTCATAACCTTTCATAATTTCCAATTCTGTTTGTAATAATTTTCTAGTTGATTCTACTGGTTCGCCCCAGTGAAGTTCTATATCTCTACACATTGCGAATATTTTTTTGCGTTGTTCTATAGATAGTTTTTTATTATCCGGAACCTCTACTTCTGCTTTTAGTGGATATCCGTTTTCTAGTAAGTCAATGT
>NZ_JACVZO010000057.1:0-2198 GCF_017151845.1 Staphylococcus sp. EG-SA-17 | reverse complement strand
TGTCAATAGCGGTTTAAAAATGCTGTTTTATGGCGGTTTGAAAATGTCGTTTTTTAGCGGTTTAAGATTGTCGTATATTTAATGATTTTTCGGTTTTATAATCTTTTAATCGATATGATTCTCCAGTAATTTTAAATACTTTTGAATGGTGAACTAACCGATCAATTATAGCTGCTGATACAATCTTATTACTAAATGACTCTCCCCAACTCGAAAATGGAATATTAGTCGTAATTATTGTTGATTTCCACTCATACCTTAGTGACATTAACTGGTAGAATAAATCAGCTTGTTCTTTGGTGATGGGAGTATAACCAATTTCATCAATGATAAGTAACTCTATTCTGCTTAATTGCTTTAATGTTTTATTAATGATTCCTTTGGAATCTGAGACAGTTAATAAGTCTATTAATTCTTTGAAAGTATAGAATCTAGTCTTTATATTTTGCTTACATGCCTCTATTCCTAATGAGATTGCTAGGTGTGTTTTACCAACACCACTATTACCTAAGAAACAAATATTTATACTATCTTCTAAAAAATGCATAGATTTTAAAGTGAGTATTTCTTGTTGATTTATACTAGGTTGAAACATGAAATCAAAATCATGTAAATATTTTATTTTAGGGAAACGTGCTGAATTCACAGCACGTTTAAATTTTAATTCTGATTGATATTCTATTTCTTTTTCCGTTAAATCAATCAATATTTCAGTTAAAGATTTCTCATTTTTAGAAAGTAATTCAATATAGTTTGGATAATAATCTTTGAATTTTTTTAGTTTTAATATTTCAAAGTTATTAAGTAATTTTTGATGGTTCGTATTCATCGAAAGTCCTCCTAAATTTCGTCATACAGTAATAATGAATTTTCTATATACGTAAGAATTTCTTTGTCATCCTTATGTTTAAATACATCTGATTTTAATATTTCACTCATATCTTCAACGATATAATTAAATTTTCTTTCGGATAGATTATGCCGTCTTATTAATTCACCATCATAATAAATCAGCAATTCATCAGTAGAATTATTGAATATCACTTGTACTTCTTCACCAATGTATTTAGTAGGTACCGAGTATTTACCTTTTCTAAAGTTAATCATCGATTCTTTAGAAACGATTCTTATACACTCATTTTCGATGTAAGTATCTAGTAACTTGGCATTAAAAGAATTTAAATGTTCTTTTTCTTCATAATTGAAAACGTCGATAGGTCGTTGTTCTGTTGCTTGTGAAATTTCTAAGTGATTCAATTCGTGACATAAATCGTTTACTAGCCCAATAAGTTCTACAGCATCATAAAATTCATAATCGTATGGTCTTAAACGCTGTTCAACAAATTTAGCTAATGATTCAACAGACCCTTTTGTTTGAGGACGATAGGGTCTACAAGCAATAGGTTCAAAGTTGGCATCCTTACTAAATTGATAAAATAAATTATTAAAGACGACTTTTTTATATTGTGTTCTAGGTCGATCAACTACAGTTCTCATATTATCGAACCAGATTTCTTTTGGAACCCCTTCGGTGTATTCAAAAGCGTCTTTTAAACATTCAAATAAGGTATCTTGTTTTCTATCCCAAGTTAATGTGATATACTTCATTTTTGAATAGTGTAGAACGTAAAGAAAGATGTTGAATTGATAAGTTCTGCCAAACTTATCATGCATTACCATATCTTCTTTCCAGTCTACTTGAGCAGCTATACCGGGATTAGTTTCTACGCGTATAGTTGCTTTTTTAGTCTCATTTTGTTTTTTATTTTTACAGTATTCTCGTAGAATAGTATATTTACCTTCATAACCCTTTTTCTCTATATATTTAAAAATGGCCATAGCTGTACATCCTAATTCAATTTTTTTATTAATAATTTCTTTAAATGGATCTAGTTTTGATGCTTTCTTATTTTGTTGTCTTTTCTTCAATCGTTCTAATTCATTTTCTTTTCCTGCTTCATAATATTTTTTAACTGTTCTTGGATCACAATTATATTGTCGACCAAGCTCGGCATAATTTGGTTTAATACCTTTCATAATGTAAAATAGCACTCCTTCATAAATGTCATGTCTCAATCAAATAACCTCCAATCGAAGATTGAGTTAAGACATGATTATATAATTTAAAAAAGAAAAAATGTAGGAAAAACAGCATTTTCATTTCGCCATTTTCCTACATTTTATAACCGCCATTTACA
>NZ_JACVZO010000056.1:0-2528 GCF_017151845.1 Staphylococcus sp. EG-SA-17 | reverse complement strand
CTTTATCACTAAAGTTAGTTGTAAAGATGTTGTTTTTACCTACTCTGTTATCAACAATGCTGAAAAGTTTATTTATAGTGTGTTCTGTGTTTTCTACACCCATATCATCTAGTACAAGTAAATCAATATCGCTTAACAATCTGACTAACTCATCTGTAGTCTCAACTGCATTTTTGTTGTATGTTGCTTTGATACGATCCATTAACATTGGTATATGCATAAAAGCAACCGTATGTCCTTTAGCTTTAACTGCTTTTGCGATAGCGTATGCTAGGTGGCTTTTACCAGTTCCGTATGAACCTTGCAATATTAATGATTTCGGTTCTTTTGTAGAGAAACCTTGTACATACTCTATTGCTGTTTGTTTAGCGTGTACTTGTTTTTCATTTTGTGGTTTGTAGTTGTTGACTGTTGCATCTCTTAAAGACGGATTAACATTTGATTGATTGAATATGTTGTTTATCTTCCGTTGCTTGTTTCGCTTATATTCCTCATAGATTTCACATTTGCAACCGTCTTTATACTCGTAACCATTCGGGTGTTTTTTAGTAGGAGCGAACTTATATAAGTCGTATTCACTTCCACATCTCTCACATTTCAATCCTTTTTCGACATGAGTAGGTTGATATTTTTTTAAGCTTTCGTTTATCTTTTCGCTGAATAGTGGTTTCATAATATCCCTCTAATCCCAATAACTTTCGTCGTACTTCATGCGTTCTAATTGATCCGTGCCAGTTGGTTGTATTTTTTGATTGAGGTACCCCTCAAATTTACTGCCAAAAAGTGTTTCTGGTCTAAGGTATTTATCGCTATCCGTGTTTAACCATTCAGCTGTTTTGATATCAATCACCTTTTTAAAATCCTCCAACCTAAAATCTTGATTCCATCTTGCTTTAATAAAATCTTTTGTTTTAGATGTATTATGTTTAAAATGCTTTCCTGCTTTTTTATTTAAGTATTCGATAATTTCTTTATAGGGAATGGAAGACACCGTCGGGTTGCCCGACAATATACTTCCTTCATTATTAGTATTGTTATTATTAGTTAAATCATTATTAGTACTATTATTATTAGTAGTATGCGATTTACCATTAACGGTTTTTCCATTGTTGGTTTTACCGTTAACGGTTTTTCCAACGTTGGAAAATCGAATGTGGTGCGGTTGCTCATATACTAAGTACTCATAACCATTTAACCTACCACTTTTATCACGTTTTCTACTACGTTGAATGTATCCAATTTCTTCCAGTTCCTTGATTCCACTCTTTAAACCGCTAAGTCCATCAGTTGAATGTTGCTCTAGTTCTGTTTCGTAAATTTGCCAGTTATCAGGTCGACTTAACAAATAAAGTAGAATACCTTTAGCCTTCCAACTTATATTAGAATCATGTATAAAATCTTTGTGTACTGTGACAAAGTTACCTGATTCTTTGTAAACTCTAAATGTTGCCATTTCGTTATCTCCTTTCTGGTATAATTTTGTTATCGCTACTGCGTTAGATTGGGGGTGAATAAAATATGGAAAAACCTTATATGTTAACATATGATTTAAACTCACCCGGACAAAAATATGAGGAATTGAGAAATGTTATAAAAAAGGAAATTTCTAATGGTCATTGCAATTATTGGAAATCTTCATTTTTATTCCGTTCTTCTTTATCAACTTCAGAAATGATAGAAAAGTTGAAACCTTATCTCGATTCTGGAGATAAGCTGTTTGTTACAGAAATAGTCAATAACAAACAAGGGTGGTTAACAAAAGAACAATGGGATTTTATCAACCATAATATTTTTATTTAGGTTCTTTTATTGAATCTTTTGTTATATCAGGAAAACCTTTAGAATCCTCAGGGGTAAATTTTTTAATTTTTTTAGCGCTTCTAATCTCTTCCGCCAAGATGACGATTAGGAGTGCTATTTTTATTATTCTTAGTCTATTCATTCCTTTTTCTCTCCTTTCAGCATTTTATTGAGCCTCTCATCAACTTTTATCCACGAGTCATGCAAGTGATATTTATCATTAAACGACTTAACGCCAATCGCATGTTGCTGGTTATGATGTTCGCGACATAACGCTAATACGTGTTTGTCATAGTGATTCATCTTATTTCTGTTCATGCCTCTGCCGACTGCTTCATAATGCGCTAGGTCTGCGTGAGGCTTTCCACAAATTACACAGTTGCGGTTGATTGTAGCCCAATACAATAGTGCTTTATCTTCACTTAACAACTTGCTTGTTTCTATGCTCATAGGTATTTGATGATGAAACATAAACGCTATAATCAGTTCTATTAACTCCCTTGCAACTTTCATAGAACAGTCGCGCAGACTGATTTCTTCATAACCTTTCATAATTTCCAATTCTGTTTGTAATAATTTTCTAGTTGATTCCACCGGTTCTCCCCAGTGAAGTTCTATATCTCTACACATTGCGAATATTTTTTTGCGTTGTTCTATAGATAGTTTTTTATTATCCGGAACCTCTACTTCTGCTTTTAGTGGATATCCGTTTTCTAGTAAGTCAATGT
>NZ_JACVZO010000055.1:0-2740 GCF_017151845.1 Staphylococcus sp. EG-SA-17 | reverse complement strand
TTTGATTAAGTCTTCGATCGATTAGTATTCGTCAGCTCCACATGTCACCATGCTTCCACCTCGAACCTATTAACCTCATCATCTTTGAGGGATCTTATAACCGAAGTTGGGAAATCTCATCTTGAGGGGGGCTTCATGCTTAGATGCTTTCAGCACTTATCCCGTCCACACATAGCTACCCAGCTATGCCGTTGGCACGACAACTGGTACACCAGAGGTATGTCCATCCCGGTCCTCTCGTACTAAGGACAGCTCCTCTCAAATTTCCTACGCCCACGACGGATAGGGACCGAACTGTCTCACGACGTTCTGAACCCAGCTCGCGTACCGCTTTAATGGGCGAACAGCCCAACCCTTGGGACCGACTACAGCCCCAGGATGCGATGAGCCGACATCGAGGTGCCAAACCTCCCCGTCGATGTGAACTCTTGGGGGAGATAAGCCTGTTATCCCCGGGGTAGCTTTTATCCGTTGAGCGATGGCCCTTCCATGCGGAACCACCGGATCACTAAGTCCGTCTTTCGACCCTGCTCGACTTGTAGGTCTCGCAGTCAAGCTCCCTTATGCCTTTACACTCTATGAATGATTTCCAACCATTCTGAGGGAACCTTTGAGCGCCTCCGTTACCTTTTAGGAGGCGACCGCCCCAGTCAAACTGCCCGCCTGACACTGTCTCCCACCACGATAAGTGGTGCGGGTTAGAAAGCCAACACAGCTAGGGTAGTATCCCACCAGCGCCTCCACGTAAGCTAGCGCTCACGTTTCAAAGGCTCCTACCTATCCTGTACAAGCTGTGCCGAATTTCAATATCAGGCTACAGTAAAGCTCCACGGGGTCTTTCCGTCCTGTCGCGGGTAACCTGCATCTTCACAGGTACTATGATTTCACCGAGTCTCTCGTTGAGACAGTGCCCAAATCGTTACGCCTTTCGTGCGGGTCGGAACTTACCCGACAAGGAATTTCGCTACCTTAGGACCGTTATAGTTACGGCCGCCGTTTACTGGGGCTTCGATTCGTAGCTTCGCAGAAGCTAACCACTCCTCTTAACCTTCCAGCACCGGGCAGGCGTCAGCCCCTATACATCACCTTACGGTTTAGCAGAGACCTGTGTTTTTGATAAACAGTCGCTTGGGCCTATTCACTGCGGCTCTTCTGGGCGTTAACCCTAAAGAGCACCCCTTCTCCCGAAGTTACGGGGTCATTTTGCCGAGTTCCTTAACGAGAGTTCGCTCGCTCACCTTAGAATTCTCATCTTGACTACCTGTGTCGGTTTGCGGTACGGGCACCTATTTTCTATCTAGAGGCTTTTCTCGGCAGTGTGAAATCAACGACTCGAAGACACAATGTCTTCTCCCCATCACAGCTCAGCCTTAACGAGTACCGGATTTGCCTAATACTCAGCCTTACTGCTTAGACGTGCAATCCAATCGCACGCTTCGCCTATCCTACTGCGTCCCCCCATCGATTAAAACGATTATAGGTGGTACAGGAATATCAACCTGTTATCCATCGCCTACGCCTGTCGGCCTCAGCTTAGGACCCGACTAACCCAGAGCGGACGAGCCTTCCTCTGGAAACCTTAGTCAATCGGTGGACGGGATTCTCACCCGTCTTTCGCTACTCACACCGGCATTCTCACTTCTAAGCGCTCCACATGTCCTTACGATCATGCTTCAACGCCCTTAGAACGCTCTCCTACCATTGTCCAAAGGACAATCCACAGCTTCGGTAATATGTTTAGCCCCGGTACATTTTCGGCGCAGTGTCACTCGACTAGTGAGCTATTACGCACTCTTTAAATGATGGCTGCTTCTAAGCCAACATCCTAGTTGTCTGGGCAACGCCACATCCTTTTCCACTTAACATATATTTTGGGACCTTAGCTGGTGGTCTGGGCTGTTTCCCTTTCGAACACGGACCTTATCACCCATGTTCTGACTCCCAAGTTAAATTAATTGGCATTCGGAGTTTGTCTGAATTCGGTAACCCGAGAGGGGCCCCTCGTCCAAACAGTGCTCTACCTCCAATAATCATCACTTGAGGCTAGCCCTAAAGCTATTTCGGAGAGAACCAGCTATCTCCAGGTTCGATTGGAATTTCTCCGCTACCCTCAGTTCATCCGCTCACTTTTCAACGTAAGTCGGTTCGGTCCTCCATTCAGTGTTACCTGAACTTCAACCTGACCAAGGGTAGATCACCTGGTTTCGGGTCTACGACCAAATACTAAACGCCCTATTCAGACTCGCTTTCGCTACGGCTCCACATTTACTGCTTAACCTTGCATCAAATCGTAACTCGCCGGTTCATTCTACAAAAGGCACGCCATCACCCATTAACGGGCTCTGACTACTTGTAAGCACACGGTTTCAGGTTCTATTTCACTCCCCTTCCGGGGTGCTTTTCACCTTTCCCTCACGGTACTGGTTCACTATCGGTCACTAGAGAGTATTTAGCCTTAGGAGATGGTCCTCCCAGATTCCGACGGAATTTCACGTGCTCCGTCGTACTCAGGATCCACTCAAGAGAGACAACATTTTCGACTACAGGATTATTACCTTCTTTGATTCATCTTTCCAGATGATTCGTCTAATGTCGTCCTTTGTAACTCCGTATAGAGTGTCCTACAACCCCAACAAGCAAGCTTGTTGGTTTGGGCTCTTCCCGTTTCGCTCGCCGCTACTAAGGGAATCGAATTTTCTTTCTCTTCCTCCGGGTACTAAGATGTTTCAGTTCTCCGGGT
>NZ_JACVZO010000054.1:0-2799 GCF_017151845.1 Staphylococcus sp. EG-SA-17 | reverse complement strand
TAGGTTCGAGGTGGAAGCATGGTGACATGTGGAGCTGACGAATACTAATCGATCGAAGACTTAATCAAAATAAATGTTTTGCGAAGCAAAATCACTTTTACTTACTATCTAGTTTTGAATGTATAATTTACATTCACATGTCTGGTGACTATAGCAAGGAGGTCACACCTGTTCCCATGCCGAACACAGAAGTTAAGCTCCTTAGCGTCGATGGTAGTCGAACTTACGTTCCGCTAGAGTAGAACGTTGCCAGGCAGTTTTAAATCGGAGAATTAGCTCAGCTGGGAGAGCATCTGCCTTACAAGCAGAGGGTCGGCGGTTCGAACCCGTCATTCTCCACCATTTATTCTTACATATTGCCGGCCTAGCTCAATTGGTAGAGCAACTGACTTGTAATCAGTAGGTTGGGGGTTCAAGTCCTCTGGCCGGCACCATGGAAGAGCCATTAGCTCAGTTGGTAGAGCATCTGACTTTTAATCAGAGGGTCAGAGGTTCGAATCCTCTATGGCTCACCATTTGCGGGTGTGGCGGAATTGGCAGACGCACTAGACTTAGGATCTAGCGCCTTACGGCGTGGGGGTTCGACTCCCTTCACCCGCATATGCAGAAGTAGTTCAGCGGTAGAATACAACCTTGCCAAGGTTGGGGTCGCGGGTTCGAATCCCGTCTTCTGCTCCATTTTTATAGTGCCGGGGTGGCGGAACTGGCAGACGCACAGGACTTAAAATCCTGCGGTGAGTGATCACCGTACCGGTTCGATTCCGGTCCTCGGCACCATTTTCAATAAAAACATATGCGCCCGTAGCTCAATTGGATAGAGCGTTTGACTACGGATCAAGAGGTTATGGGTTCGACTCCTATCGGGCGCGTTAATTATACGGGAAGTAGCTCAGCTTGGTAGAGCACTTGGTTTGGGACCAAGGGGTCGCAGGTTCGAATCCTGTCTTCCCGATATACTGTAATTATTATGGGGGCTTAGCTCAGCTGGGAGAGCGCCTGCTTTGCACGCAGGAGGTCAGCGGTTCGATCCCGCTAGTCTCCACCATATTATTTACAAACTATATAAGGCGGTGTAGCTCAGCTGGCTAGAGCGTACGGTTCATACCCGTGAGGTCGGGGGTTCGATCCCCTCCACCGCCACTATTTATTAGTTGTAAAATTATATTTAGGACCTTTAGCTCAGTTGGTTAGAGCTAACGGCTCATAACCGTTCGGTCGCAGGTTCGAGTCCTGCAAGGTCCATATAATTTTGGAGGAATACCCAAGTCCGGCTGAAGGGATCGGTCTTGAAAACCGACAGGGGCTTAACGGCTCGCGGGGGTTCGAATCCCTCTTCCTCCGTTTTACTAATGGTCTCGTAGTGTAGCGGTTAACACGCCTGCCTGTCACGCAGGAGATCGCGGGTTCGATTCCCGTCGAGACCGCCATTTAATTTTATAATTAATAGCGATTTACCTATAATAATGGAGGAATACCCAAGTCCGGCTGAAGGGATCGGTCTTGAAAACCGACAGGGCCTTAACGGGCCGCGGGGGTTCGAATCCCTCTTCCTCCGCCATTATTTTTTATTATCGCGGGATGGAGCAGTTCGGTAGCTCGTCGGGCTCATAACCCGAAGGTCGGTGGTTCAAATCCGCCTCCCGCAATATTTTATAGGTCTCGTAGTGTAGCGGTTAACACGCCTGCCTGTCACGCAGGAGATCGCGGGTTCGATTCCCGTCGAGACCGCCATCATTACATTTTTATTATGGTTCAGTAGCTCAGTTGGTAGAGCAATGGATTGAAGCTCCATGTGTCGGCAGTTCGACTCTGTCCTGAACCATTTCTTAGCCGGCCTAGCTCAATTGGTAGAGCAACTGACTTGTAATCAGTAGGTTGGGGGTTCAAGTCCTCTGGCCGGCACCATTTATGGAGGGGTAGCGAAGTGGCTAAACGCGGCGGACTGTAAATCCGCTCCTTCGGGTTCGGCAGTTCGAATCTGCCCCCCTCCATTTATTATTTTTAATAGGGGCATAGTTCAACGGTAGAATAGAGGTCTCCAAAACCTTTGGTGTGGGTTCGATTCCTACTGCCCCTGCCATGGCGGCTGTGGTGAAGTGGTTAACACATCGGATTGTGGTTCCGACATTCGAGGGTTCGATCCCCTTCAGCCGCCCTTATTATTAATGGGCTATAGCCAAGCGGTAAGGCAACGGACTTTGACTCCGTCACTCGTTGGTTCGAATCCAGCTAGCCCAGTTATTGGCGGCATAGCCAAGTGGTAAGGCAGAGGTCTGCAAAACCTTTATCACCGGTTCAAATCCGGTTGCCGCCTCCAGGTTTATGCGGGAGTAGTTCAACTTTTAGAACACGTTCCTTCCCGGAACGAGGTATAGGTGTAAATCCTATCTTCCGCTCCATAATTTAATATTTGCGGGAGTAGTTCAACTTTTAGAACACGTTCCTTCCCGGAACGAGGTATAGGTGTAAATCCTATCTTCCGCTCCATAATTGCTTCCAAAGGGAAGTTTTTTGTTTACCATTAAGCCGGTGTGGCGGAATTGGCAGACGCGCGGGACTCAAAATCCCGTTCCACTTGTGGAGTGTCGGTTCGACCCCGACCACCGGTATAATTAACTGTTATTTACATAACATAACGTATTAGAAACCTTGTAAAACAAGGTTTCTTTTTATTGTAAAAAGAAAACCATACGCTATGCGTATGGTTCAGAAAAGGTTCTACCATTGTCACAAAAAATGCATCTCTACGTGCTAGAATAAATATTGGTCAGCCAACCAAAATAATCAACACGAGGAGAT
>NZ_JACVZO010000053.1:0-3207 GCF_017151845.1 Staphylococcus sp. EG-SA-17 | reverse complement strand
AAGAGAAACTTAAAAAACTTATTGATGATAAGTTGAAAGAAAAAGAAGAAAGACCCGCAATCGTCGAATATTAAGGAGTGTTAAAAATGCCGAAAGAAAAATATTACTTATACCGAGAAGATGGCACAGAAGATATTAAGGTCATCAAGTATAAAGACAACGTAAATGAGGTTTATTCGCTCACAGGAGCCCATTTCAGCGACGAAAAGAAAATTATGACTGATAGTGACCTAAAACGATTTAAAGGCGCTCACGGGCTTCTATATGAGCAAGAACTAGGATTACAAGCGACGATATTTGATATTTAGAGGTGGACGATGAGTAAATACAACGCTAAGAAAGTTGAGTACAAAGGAATTGTATTTGATAGCAAAGTAGAATGTGAATATTACCAATATTTAGAAAGTAATATGAATGGCACTAATTATGATCATATCGAAATACAACCGAAATTTGAATTATTACCAAAATTAGATAAACAACGAAAGATTGAATACATTGCAGACTTCGCGTTATATCTCGATGGCAAACTGATTGAAGTTATCGACATTAAAGGTATGCCAACCGAAGTAGCAAAACTTAAAGCTAAAATTTTCAGACATAAATACAGGACCATAAAACTCAATTGGATATGTAAAGCACCTAAGTATACAGGTAAAACATGGATTACGTACGAGGAATTAATTAAAGCAAGACGAGAACGCAAACGAGAAATGAAGTGATCTAATGCAACAACAAGCATATATAAACGCAACGATTGATATAAGGATACCTACGGAAGTTGAATATAAGCATTTTGGTGATGTGGATAACGAAAAAGATGCGCTGGCAGATTACTTATATAACAATCCTAACGAAATACTAGAGTATGACAATTTAAAAATTAGAAACGTAAATATAGAGGTGGAATAAATGGCAAGAATTACCAAAGAAACAAAAACTGTAAGCGACGGTTATTCAAGAGAAGACCGAGAAACGACATTGAACTATGATTACGAAAATCAAGAATGGATTGCTTACTCATCGGTACCGACACATATTACTAGAATGACAAAGTTGTACGGCGATGATGTAGAGGTATTGGAACGATTAGAATCTGGGACTGCGGTATTGGTTAGGGCGAAACTACCTAAAAGCGCAATAGGTTTTAGAAAATTAATGTCTGAAGAGCGACGACAAGAATTATCTGAGAGAGCAAAAAGAGCTTTTGGTCATTAGTGCTCGTGAATATAGGGCGAAAAACGACCAAAAAGACACACTAATACTTTTTAGGATAAATAACATCCGGAGAAAAAAACATGAGCTTTAAAAATTTTAACACAGGATAAATACAGAGGTGGAATAAATGAGTATCGTAAAGATTAACGGTAAACCATATAAATTTACCGAACATGAAAATGAATTGATAAAAAAGAACGGTTTAACTCCAGGAATGGTTGCAAAAAGAGTACGAGGTGGCTGGGCGTTGTTAGAAGCCTTACATGCACCTTATGGTATGCGCTTAGCTGAGTATAAAGAAATTGTGTTGTCCGAAATCATGGAGCGAGAGAGCAAAGAGCGTGAAATGGCTAGGCAACGACGTAAAGAGGCTGAGCTAAGAAGAAAGAAGCCACATTTGTTTAATGTACCACAGAAACATTCACGTGATCCGTACTGGTTTGATAATACTTATAACCAAATGTTCAAGAAGTGGCAGGAAGTATAAATGCCTAAAACCGATAGCGCATGTAAAGAATACTTAAACCAATTTTTCGGATCTAAGAGATATCTGTATCAGGATAACGAACAAGTTGCACATGTTCACGAAGTCAATGGCACTTATTACTTTCACGGACATTATAAAACGATGTTTAAAGGCGTGAAAAAGACATTTGATACAGCGGAAGAGCTTGAAACATATATAAAGCAACATGGTTTGGAATACGAGGAACAGAAGCAACTAACTTTATTTTAGAGGAGATGGAAATAATGGCAAAGATTAAAAGAAAAAAGAAGATGACGCTACTCGAACTGGTGGAATGGGCATGGAACAATCCTGAACAAGTTGAAAGTAAAGTGTTTCAATCAGATAGAATGGGCACGCTTGGAGAATGTAGCGAAGTACATTTTTCAACTGATGGGCATGGTTTTTATACAAAAGTAGTAACAGATAAAGATATTTTTACTGTAGAAATCACAGAGGAAGTCACTGAAGATACTGAGTTTGATTGTCTAGTAGAACTAAACGATATTGAAGGTTTTGAAATATATGAAAATGATTCAATCAGAGAGTTGATAGACGGTACTTCCAGAGCGTTTTATATACTAAACGAAGATAAAACTATGACATTAATTTGGAAAGATGGGGAGTTGGTAGTATGATGCAAACCTATAAAGTATGTCTTTGTATCAAGTTCTTTGCATCTAAATGTGATTATAAATTAAAGAAACATTATTTCGTGAAAAGTACGAATGAGGAAAAAGCCACGAACATGGTATTAAAACTGATTCGTAAAAAGCTCCCGTTCGAAACTGCAAGCATAGAAGTCGAAAAAGTGGAGGCAATATAATGATACAACCAACAAGAGAAGAATTAATTAATTTCATGAAAAAACATGGAGCTGAAAATGTTGACTCTATCACTGATGAGCAAAGTGCAATAAGACACTTTAGAGCTCAATCAAAAGTTTTTAAAGACGAACGTGATGAGTACAAGAAGCAACGAGATGAGCTTATCGAGGATATAGCTAAGTTAAGAAAACGTAACGAAGAGCTGGAGAACATGTGGCGCACAGTCAAAAATGAATTGCTTGGAAGATACGAACATTACTGTTTTAAAATTAGAGAACTACACCCTGAGAGCAAAGCGAACAGGATAGGAGCTCTCTATATAGGAGGTAAAAGCACTGCAGATATTATACTGTCGCGAATGGAAGAACTAGACGGAACAAATGAGTTCTACGAATTTTTAGGGCAAATGGAGGAAGACACAAATGAATAACCGTAAACAAATAGAACAATCAGTGATCAGTACTAGTGCGTATAACGGTAATGACACAGAGGGGTTACTAAAAGAGATTGAAGACGTGTATAAGAAAGCGCAAGCGTTTGATGAAATACTTGAGGGTTTACCTAATGCTATGCAAGATGCACTCAAAGAAGATATTGATCTTGATGAATCAATAGGAATTATGACGGGTCAAGTTGTCTATAAATATGAGGAGGACA
>NZ_JACVZO010000052.1:0-3415 GCF_017151845.1 Staphylococcus sp. EG-SA-17 | reverse complement strand
TTTTACAAAGATGCACAACTGGATTTATTAAGAGTATTGCCATATTAATTGGACTCGTTTTAGGAACGATAGGCGCTGGCTTACTTGGGATGGTCGATATTAATCAAGTCAATCATGCCGGTTGGTTAGGCATCCCAGTGCCGTTTAGATTCTCAGGATTTAGCTTTGATGTGACATCGACGTTAGTGTTCTTTATTGTAGCTATCGTTAGTTTAATTGAGTCGACAGGTGTCTATCATGCGTTAAGTGAAATTACCGGTAAGAAGTTAGAAAGAAAAGATTTTCGTAAAGGTTATACTGCGGAAGGTCTAGCGATAGTGTTAGGTTCTATATTCAATTCATTTCCGTATACAGCCTATTCGCAAAATGTAGGACTTGTTTCTTTATCCGGCGCTAAGAAAAACAATGTTATATACGGCATGGTCGTGTTATTGCTTATATGTGGTTGTATACCTAAGCTTGGTGCATTAGCAAATATCATACCGCTACCTGTGTTAGGTGGTGCGATGATAGCTATGTTTGGCATGGTAATGGCATATGGTGTTAGTATATTAGGACATATCGATTTTAAAAATCAAAACAATTTATTAATTATCGCTGTATCAGTAGGATTAGGTACTGGTATAAGCGCTGTACCACAAGCATTTAAAGGTTTAGGTGAACAATTTGCATGGTTGACTCAAAACGGAATTGTTTTAGGCGCAATCTCTGCAATTATTCTTAATTTCTTTTTTAATGGAATAAAGTATAAACAAACGGAAGAAAATGTGAAATAATATAACTAATTAATTTGAAAAATGGAGGCTGTTTTTAATGTGGGAAAGTAAATTTGCAAAAGAATCATTAACGTTTGATGATGTGTTATTAATTCCAGCACAATCTGATATTTTACCGAAAGACGTTGATTTAAGCGTACAATTATCAGACAAAGTTAAATTGAATATTCCAGTTATTTCTGCTGGTATGGATACAGTAACTGAATCTAAAATGGCGATTGCTATGGCTCGTCAAGGTGGTTTAGGTGTTATTCATAAAAATATGGGCGTTGAAGAACAAGCGGACGAAGTTCAAAAAGTAAAACGCTCAGAAAATGGTGTTATTTCAAACCCATTTTTCTTAACACCAGAAGAAAGTGTTTATGAAGCGGAAGCATTAATGGGTAAATACCGTATTTCAGGTGTACCAATTGTTGATAATAAAGAAGATCGCAACTTAGTAGGTATTTTAACAAACCGTGACTTACGTTTTATTGAAGACTTCTCGATTAAAATTGTAGATGTAATGACGCAAGAAAATTTAATTACAGCTCCAGTGAATACAACACTTGAAGAAGCAGAAAAAATTCTCCAGAAACATAAAATTGAAAAGTTACCATTAGTTAAAGACGGACGTCTAGAAGGTCTTATTACTATTAAAGATATTGAAAAAGTTATCGAATTCCCTAATGCAGCAAAAGATGAACATGGTCGTCTACTTGTAGCCGCAGCAATTGGTATTTCAAAAGATACTGATATTCGTGCTCAAAAATTAGTCGAAGCAGGTGTGGATGTCTTAGTTATCGATACAGCACATGGTCACTCTAAAGGTGTTATCGATCAAGTGAAACATATTAAGAAGACTTACCCAGAAATCACATTAGTAGCAGGTAACGTAGCAACTGCAGAAGCAACAAAAGATTTATTTGAAGCGGGTGCAGATATTGTTAAAGTTGGTATTGGCCCAGGTTCAATTTGTACGACGCGTGTTGTAGCAGGTGTTGGTGTACCACAAATTACAGCAATTTATGATTGTGCAACTGAAGCACGCAAACATGGTAAAGCTATCATTGCTGATGGTGGTATTAAATTCTCAGGAGATATCATTAAAGCATTAGCTGCTGGTGGACATGCGGTTATGTTAGGTAGCTTATTAGCAGGTACTGAAGAAAGTCCAGGCGCAACAGAAATTTTCCAAGGTAGACAATATAAAGTATACCGTGGTATGGGCTCTTTAGGTGCGATGGAAAAAGGTTCAAACGATCGTTACTTCCAAGAGGACAAAGCGCCTAAGAAATTTGTTCCTGAAGGTATCGAAGGACGTACGGCTTATAAAGGTGCGTTACAAGATACAATTTACCAATTAATGGGCGGTGTGCGTGCTGGTATGGGTTATACTGGTTCACACGATTTAAGAGAATTACGCGAAGAAGCACAATTTACACGTATGGGTCCTGCTGGTTTAGCAGAAAGCCATCCACATAATATTCAAATTACGAAAGAATCACCGAACTACTCATTCTAATTAAGATAAAGGAGAACGACAAATATGGAAATGGCAAAAGAACAAGAGTTAATCCTTGTCTTAGACTTTGGTAGCCAATACAACCAATTAATTACACGCCGAATTCGTGAAATGGGCGTTTATAGTGAATTACACGATCATGAAATTTCAATTGAAGAAATTAAGAAAATGAATCCAAAAGGTATCATCTTATCAGGTGGTCCAAATTCAGTTTATGAAGAAGGTTCATTTACAATTGATCCGGAAATATATAATTTAGGAATTCCAGTACTTGGTATTTGTTACGGCATGCAATTAACTACTAAATTATTAGGTGGTAAAGTTGAACGTGCCAATGAACGTGAATACGGTAAAGCAATCATTAATGCGAAGTCAGATGAGTTATTCGTTGGCTTACCAGCAGAACAAACTGTTTGGATGAGTCATTCTGATAAAGTTATTGAAATTCCAGAAGGCTTTGAAGTTATCGCTGATAGCCCAAGCACAGACTATGCAGCAATCGAAGATAAGAAACGTCGCATTTATGGTGTTCAATTCCATCCAGAAGTACGTCATACAGAATATGGTAATGATTTATTAAATAATTTTGTCCGTCGTGTTTGTGATTGTAAAGGTCAATGGACAATGGAAAACTTTATCGAAATCGAAATTGAAAAGATTCGTCAACGCGTAGGAGACCGTCGTGTATTATGTGCGATGAGTGGCGGCGTAGATTCATCTGTTGTAGCTGTACTATTGCATAAAGCAATTGGTGATCAACTAACATGTATCTTTGTAGACCATGGCTTACTTCGTAAAGGTGAAGGCGACATGGTTATGGAACAATTCGGTGAAGGGTTCAACATGAATATTATTCGTGTTAATGCGAAAGATCGTTTTATGAATAAATTAAAAGGTGTTTCAGATCCTGAACAAAAACGTAAAATCATTGGTAATGAATTTGTATATGTATTTGATGATGAAGCATCAAAACTCAAAGGTGTAGACTTCCTTGCGCAAGGAACACTATATACAGACGTCATCGAATCAGGTACTAAGACAGCACAAACAATCAAATCACACCACAATGTTGGTGGATTACCAGAAGACATGGAATTCGAATTAATCGAACCAATCAATACATTGTTTAAAGATG
>NZ_JACVZO010000051.1:0-3578 GCF_017151845.1 Staphylococcus sp. EG-SA-17 | reverse complement strand
ATTTGGCGCTTATTTAAAGTACCTGAAAATGTTAGTCATTTAAAAATACAATTTGTTCCTAAAAATGACGCAATAACAGATCCGCGTGGCATTTATCAATTACGTGATGGTTATAAATACTATGACTTTGTTGACTCTATCGGTCTACATTCTGGGTCGCATGTCTATGTTGAAAGACGTACAATGGAGCCAACAGCAACAAATAACAAAGAATTTTCAGTTACAACGTCATTAAAGAATAATGGTAACTTTGGCGCTTCATTTAATACAGATGATTTTGTATATAAAATTCAATTACCTGAAGGTGTTGAATATGTAAATAATTCATTGACTAAAGATTTCCAGAGCGGTAATTCAGGTGTTGATATCAATGATTTTAATGTGACGTATGACGCAGCAAATCGAATTATTACAATTAAAAGTACTGGTGGAGGTTCAGGGAATTCACCGGCACGACTTATGCCTGATAAAATATTGGATTTGAAGTATAAGCTACGTGTGAACAATGTGCCAACACCAAGAACAGTAACATTTAACGATACGTTAACGTATAAAACATTTTCACAAGATTTTATTAATTCACCTGCAGAAAGTCATACAGTAAGCACTGAACCGTATACAATCGATATCATCATGAATAAAGACGCACTACAAGCTGAAGTTGATAGACGTATTCAACAAGCGGATTATACATTTGCATCATTAGATATTTTTAATGATCTTAAAAGACGCGCACAAACAATTTTAGATGAAAACCGTAACAATGTACCTTTAAACAAAAGAGTTTCTCAGGCAGATATCGATTCATTAGCAAATCAAATGCAACATACGTTAATTCGAAGTGTTGACGCTGAAAATGCCGTTAATAGAAAAGTTGATGACATGGAAGATTTAGTTAACCAAAATGATGAACTGACAGATGAAGAAAAACAAGCAGCGATTCAAGTCATCGAGGAACATAAAAATGAAATTATTGGAAATATTGGTGACCAAACGACTGATGATGGTGTTACTAGAATTAAAGATCAAGGTATACAGACTTTAAGTAGAGACACTGCAACACCAGTTGTTAAACCAAATGCTAAACAAGCAATACGTGATAAAGCTGCGAAACAAAGAGAAATTATCAATAACACACCAGATGCTACTCAAGATGAAATTCAAGATGCATTAAATCAATTAACAACGGATGAAACAGATGCTATTGATAATGTTACGAATGCTACTACCAATGCTGATGTTGAAACAGCTAAAAATAATGGTATTAATACTATTGGAGCTGTTGTCCCTCAAGTAACACACAAACAAGCAGCAAGAGATGCAATTAACCAAGCAACAGCAACAAAAAGACAACAGATAAATAGTAATAGAGAAGCAACACAAGAAGAGAAAAATGCAGCATTGAATGAATTAACGCAAGCTACGAACCACGCTTTAGAGCAAATCAATCAAGCGACAACCAATGATGATGTGGATACAGCCAAAGGTGATGGTCTGAATGCCATTAATCCTATTGCGCCTGTAACTGTTGTCAAGCAGGCAGCAAGAGATGCCGTATCACATGATGCACAACAACATATCGCTGAGATCAATGCTAATCCTGATGCGACTCAAGAAGAAAGACAGGCAGCGATTGACAAAGTAAATGCTGCTGTAGCTGCTGCGAATGCTAACATTTTAAATGCTAATACCAATGCAGATGTGGAGCAAGTGAAGACAAATGCAATTCAAGGTATACAAGCCATTGAACCAGCTACAAAGGTTAAAACAGATGCTAAAAATGCTATTGATCAAAGTGCTGAAACGCAACATAATGCGATATTTAATAATAATGATGCGACCTTAGAAGAGCAACAAGCAGCACAACAATTGCTTGATCAAGCTGTAGCCACAGCGAAGCAAAATATTAATGCAGCAGATACGAATCAAGAAGTTGCACAAGCAAAAGATCAAGGTATGCAAAATATAGTTGTGATTCAACCAGCGACACAAGTTAAAACGGATGCTCGTAATACTGTAAATGAAAAAGCACGTGAGGTGATAACAAATATCAATGCTACACCTGGTGCGACTCGAGAAGAGAAACAAGAAGCGATAGATCGTGTCAATGCACTTAAAAATAGAGCATTAACTGATATCGGTGTGACGTCTACTACTGCGATGGTCAATAGCATTAGAGACGATGCAGTCAATCAAATCGGTGCTGTTCAACCGCATGTAACTAAGAAGCAAACAGCTACAGGTGTATTAAACGATTTAGCAACTGCTAAAAAGCAAGAAATTAATCAAAATACAAATGCAACAACTGAAGAAAAGCAAATAGCATTAAATCAAGTAGACCAAGAATTAGCAGCTGCACTTAATAATATAAATCAAGCTGATACAAACGCGGAAGTAGATCAAGCGCAACAATTAGGTGCACAAGCAATTAATGCGATTCAGCCAAATATTGTAAAAAAACCTGCAGCATTAGCACAAATCAATCAGCATTATAATGCTAAATTAGCTGAAATCAATGCTACACCAGATGCAACAGATGATGAGAAAAATGCTGCAATTAATACGTTGAATCAAGACAGACAACAAGCTATTGAAAGTCTTAATCAAGCGAATACCAATAATGAAGTAGACCAAGCTGCGATAACAGCAGAAAATAATATTGATGCTGTTCAAGTTGACGTAGTGAAAAAGCAAGCAGCACGAGATAAAATCACTGCTGAAGTGGCGAAACGTATTGAAGCGGTTAAACAAACACCTAATGCAACTGATGAAGAAAAGCAGGCTGCTGTTAATCAAATCAATCAACTTAAAGATCAAGCATTTAACCAAATTAATCAAAACCAAACAAATGATCAGGTAGACGCAACTACAAATCAAGCGATAAATGCTATAGACAATGTTGAAGCTGAAGTAGTAATTAAACCAAAGGCAATTGCAGATATTGAAAAAGCTGTTAAAGAAAAGCAACAGCAAATTGATAATAGTATTGATTCAACAGATAATGAGAAAGAAGTTGCTACACAAGCATTAGCTAGAGAAAAAGAAAAAGCCCTTGTAGCAATTGAACAAGCTCAAACGAACGAGCAAGTGAATCAAGCGGCAACAGATGGTATAACTGCGATAAAAATTATTCAACCTGAAACTCGAGTTAAACCAGCAGCACGTGAAAAAATCAATCAAAAAGCGAATGAATTACGTGCGCAAATCAATCAAGATAAAGAAGCGACAGCAGAAGAAAGACAAGCGGCGTTAGATAAAATCAATGATTTAGTTACTCAAGCTATGACAAATATCACGAATGATAGAACAGATCAGCAAGTTAACGACTCAACAAATCAAGCGCTTGGAGACATTGCATTAGTGACGCCTGACCATATTATTAGAGCAGCTGCTAGAGATGCAGTAAAGCAACAATATGAGGCTAAAAAGCAAGAAATAGAGCAAGCGGAACATGCGACTGATGAAGAAAAACAAGTTGCTTTAAATCAATTAGCGAATAATGAAAAACGTGCATTACAAAACATCGATCAAGCAATAGCGAATAATGATGTGAAACGTGTTGAATCAAATGGTATTGC
>NZ_JACVZO010000050.1:0-3676 GCF_017151845.1 Staphylococcus sp. EG-SA-17 | reverse complement strand
ACTTACAATTCCATTTTGTATGTGCTAAACTGTTTGTGTCAGATGACATTAAATAGCATCTCCTCGTGTTGATTATTTTGGTTGGCTGACCAATATTTATTCTAGCACGTAGAGATGCATTTTTTGTAAAAAGAAAACCATACGCATAGCGTATGGTTTTCTTTTTACAAAAAAATGATTGTCTAGTTTGTATCTCTCTGAAGATTTGGCAATAAATAAAAGCCGATAACCGTATAATGATTATCGACTTAAAGTTTATGTGGCATTTTTTACTTTTGTAATTTCAGGTGAGTTAGATGATTATTATCAGATAGATTATTGCTTATAATCATATGATGTTTGAATGATATCTTTGATTTCACTGATTAGTGCTTCTTTAGGATTAGCAGTTGTACATTGATCTTCAAATGCGAGCTCTGCCATTCTATCAATTGACTCATTTAATTCTTCTTCAGACACACCTTGTGATTTCAAATTCATTTCAATTCCGACTGATTGACCTAATTCGTAGACAGCTTTAGCTAATGATTCTACGAGTGCTTCTGTCGTATTACCTTTTAATCCTAAGAATTTGGCAATATCTGCATAATCTGTATCTGCTCTGAAGAACTCATATTTAGGGAATAATGCATGTTTTTGTGGGTCTTTGGCATTATAACGGATAATATGCGGTAGTAATATCGCATTCGCTCTACCATGCGGAATACCATATTCGCCACCAATTTTATGCGCAATTGAGTGTGCAATGCCTAAGAATGCATTTGCAAATGCCATACCAGCCAAAGTTGATGCGTTATGCATTTTCTCTCTTGAAACTTTATCACCCTTTTCAACAGATGATTTTAAATATTCGAACGTCAATTTAATCGCTTGTAGACTCAAACCTCTTGTGTAGTCTGAAGCCATTACAGAAACATATGATTCCATTGCATGCGTTAGTACATCCATTCCTGTATCTGCTGTAACGCTTTTTGGCACACTCATCACAAATTGAGGGTCAATAATTGCAACGTCAGGTGTTAAAGCAAAATCAGCCAACGGATATTTTACATTTGTTTCACTATCTGTGATAACTGCAAATGGTGTTACTTCTGAACCTGTACCTGATGTCGTAGGGATACAAATGAACGTCGCATTTTCAGGCATGCCTATTTTATAAGTACGTTTACCGATGTCTAGGAACTTTTGTTTAGCACCGAAGAATGATGTCTCAGGGTGTTCAAAGAACATCCACATTGCTTTTGCAGCATCCATCGCTGAACCACCACCAAGTGCAATGATTGTATCCGGTTGGAAATCAACCATCATTTCCAGACCTTTATATACTGTATTAGTTGATGGGTTCGGTTCGACTTCGCTAAATATTTTAATTTGAGGCTGTTCCGTTCTTTGTCTTAATACATTCTCAACCGTTTTTGTATAACCGAATTCGACCATACCAGGGTCACAGACAATCATCACTTTTTCAATCTTGTCCATTGCTGTTAAACTCATGATTGCATTTTCTTCAAAATAAATTTGAGCAGGCACCTTGAAAATTTGAGTATTATTACGTCGTTTAGCAATTGTTTTAATGTTTAATAAATCTGTCGCACTAACATTATGTGAAATTGAGTTTCTACCGTACGAACCACAACCTAATGTTAAAGACGGAATCAATTCGTTATACATATCACCAATACCTCCAACCGCTGATGGTGTATTTACAAGTACACGACAAGCTTTCATTCTTAGTCCAAAATCTTTTTGTAATGTTTCATCTTCTGTATGGATAACGGCTGTGTGTCCTAATCCACCAAAATGTAGTGTGTCTTCACAAATTTGAAATGCTTGTTTTGTAGATTGGGCTTTTACTAAGGCTAATACTGGAGATAATTTTTCACGAGATAACGGATAGTCTGAACCTACACCGCTAATTTCAGCTATGATAAGTTTTGTATTTTCGGGGACAGGTATACCTGCTAATTCAGCTATTTCAACTGCAGATTTACCGACAATATCAGGCTTAATACCTGTTTTTTGTTCATTCATAATTGCATTTTCTAAGCGTTGTAATTCATCTTTTTTAACAAAGTATGCTTGATGTGCTTTAAATTCATTAGTAACGTCTTTATAAATTTCTTTATCAATAACTACAACTTGTTCAGAAGCACAAATCATACCATTATCAAATGTTTTTGAACCAATGATATCATTTACTGCACGTTTAATGTGTGCTGTTTTTTCAATGTAAGACGGCACGTTACCTGGTCCCACACCTAATGCCGGTTTGCCAGTTGAATATGCAGACTTAACCATGCCCGAACCACCTGTTGCTAGAACTAATGCAATACCTTTGTGATTCATTAATTGTTTTGTTGCTTCGATAGAAGGCACTTCAATCCATTGAATAATATCTTTAGGTGCACCTGCCTTCATTGCCGCTTCTAATACAACTTCTGCTGCACGCTTCGACGATTCTTGCGCACTTGGATGGAATGCAAAAATGATTGGATTTCCTGTCTTAATTGCAATCATCGCTTTAAAAATAGTTGTCGACGTAGGATTTGTTGTTGGCGTAACACCACAAATAACACCAATTGGTTCCGCTACATACGTTAATCCTTTTTCTTTATCTTCACCAATAATCCCTACTGTCTTATTGTCTTTTATTGAATTCCATATATATTCAGAAGCGTATAAATTTTTAATCGCTTTATCTTCGTATATACCTCTTCCAGTTTCTTCATGTGCTAATTTTGCTAGCACCATATGTTGATCAACAGCTGCTAAGCTCATTTGATGAACAATATGATCAATTTCTTCTTGTGACTTTTTAGATAATGCTTCTAATGCTTTTTTCCCTTTGTCAGCTAGAGCATCAATCATAATTGCCACTTCTTGTTCTTTCGATCCACGATTTTCTTTTTCAGGTATAGTTAACATATACAACCACTCCTTTATACTTTGTGAATTATTTCACAAACATTATAGTACATGTCTCTCAGGATATAAAGAAAATTCTATACAAAAAAGTTTAATTTCGAATATTATTTGAACAAATATCAAATTTTAAAATAAATGTTTTCATGAAATCATTGTTATTTCGGTGTTTTTAGAATGATTTTATAATCATAATTTTTTCAATGACATAATTTATTCATAATTATATATTTAATTCTGAATATTCTTTAATAGCCTAAAAAGCTTGTTATATCGCACAAAACACAACATTAAAAGGTCCTTGTCGATGCCTATCAACAGATGTTACAAATAAAAACCTCGAACTGAAATGATGATCTTTTCAGCTCGAGGTTTAAATATTGGTGCCTTATTTATATAGATTCGTTATATTATATTCTCTATTTTCATTAACATAATCCTTAAAGAGTTTTAAATTAATACCTGCTAGATGATTCAAAAATGTTTCATCAACTTTTAAATAATTCAATAATTTTTGTGGTGTCAGTATATTTCTATCAAAATACAACTTTAATAAACTATTCATTTTGACAGGACGTGACATTTCAATCACGTCGTCTAAAGATAATACTTTCTCGCTTTAAACAAAAATCAAAACCACCCGTGTGAACGGGTGGTTTGTTCTGCGGCTATAAGCCTTCCTTACTGGCCAGCCCTAAAAGGGCACTGACAAGTCAGCCAACTGCACTACTATTCCAGCAACCCTAAAGGGTTA
>NZ_JACVZO010000004.1:0-150631 GCF_017151845.1 Staphylococcus sp. EG-SA-17 | reverse complement strand
ATGGAAGAAATTTGAAGTTTATGAAGGTGACAAAAAGTTACCAGTCGAATTAGTATCATATGATTCTGATAAAGATTATGCATATATTCGTTTCCCAGTATCTAATGGTACGAGAGAAGTTAAAATTGTGTCATCTATTGAATATGGTGAGAACATCCATGAAGACTATGATTATACGCTAATGGTCTTTGCACAGCCTATTACTAATAACCCAGACGACTATGTGGATGAGGAAACATACAATTTACAAAAATTATTAGCTCCGTATCACAAAGCTAAAACGTTAGAAAGACAAGTTTATGAATTAGAAAAATTACAAGAGAAATTGCCGGAAAAATATAAGGCGGAATATAAAAAGAAATTAGATCAAACTAGAGTAGAGTTAGCTGATCAGGTTAAATCAGCAGTGACGGAATTTGAAAATGTTACACCTACAAATGATCAATTAACAGATTTACAAGAAGCGCATTTTGTTGTTTTTGAAAGTGAAGAAAATAGTGAGTCAGTTATGGACGGCTTTGTTGAACATCCATTCTATACAGCAACTTTAAATGGTCAAAAATATGTAGTGATGAAAACAAAGGATGACAGTTACTGGAAAGATTTAATTGTAGAAGGTAAACGTGTCACTACTGTTTCTAAAGATCCTAAAAATAATTCTAGAACGCTGATTTTCCCATATATACCTGACAAAGCAGTTTACAATGCGATTGTTAAAGTCGTTGTGGCAAACATTGGTTATGAAGGTCAATATCATGTCAGAATTATAAATCAGGATATCAAGACAAAAGATGATGCTACATCACAAAATAACACGAGTGAACCGCTAAATGTACAAACAGGACAAGAACGTAAGGTTGCTGATACAGATGTAGCTGAAAATAGCAGCACTGCAACAAATCCTAAAGATGCGTCTGATAAAGCAGATGTGATAGAACCAGAGTCTGACGTGGTTAAAGATGCTGATAATAATATTGATAAAGATGTGCAACATGATGTTGATCATTTATCCGATATGTCGGATAATAATCACTTCGATAAGTATGATTTAAAAGAAATGGATACTCAAATTGCCAAAGATACTGATAGAAATGTGGATAAAGATGCCGATAATAGCGTTGGTATGTCATCGAATGTCGATACTGATAAAGACTCTAATAAAAATAAAGACAAAGTCATACAGCTGAATCATATTGCCGATAAAAATAATCATACTGGAAAAGCAGCAAAGCTTGACGTAGTGAAACAAAATTATAATAATACAGACAAAGTTACTGACAAAAAAACAACTGAACATCTGCCGAATGATATTCATAAAACTGTAGATAAAACAGTGAAAACAAAAGAAAAGGCCGGCACACCATCGAAAGAAAACAAACTTAGTCAATCTAAAATGCTACCAAAAACTGGAGAAACAACTTCAAGCCAATCATGGTGGGGCTTATATGCGTTATTAGGTATGTTAGCTTTATTCATTCCTAAATTCAGAAAAGAATCTAAATAATTAACTGGATATAGCATATGTATGATTAACTTTGTAGACAATGTGAAAGCAATTAATTTATAAACTATTGATTGGTTTAATGGCTTTCCTTTAGAGTAAATAAAAAGAACAGCAGTGAGAAATTTTCTAATTGAAAATAATCTTACTGCTGTTTTTAATATTTGGATTCATTGTTGTGGTTACTTTAAAAAGTGAGCATCAATTAACGCTTTTTTCGATTTAACAAATGTGATTTAATATCATATTTTAATGCGTCGTTGTATTCTTTTTCAGTGATTTGATCTTCGATTAACATACGCTTTAATACATAATGTTGTCTTTGAATACTATATTTCAAATCTTTATCCGATTTTAACGTTCCATCTTTTTCGTAGGGTGTATAGCCATAAGGGCTTTGCAACAAACCGATAAGGTATGCAGATTGTGCAATTGATAAATCTTTTGGTGGAATACCAAACAAACTATATGAAGCGGATGCAATTCCGGAAATATTAGCGCCATTATAATCTCTACCGAAGGGAACTATATTTAAATATGTATATATAATTTCATCTTTTGAGAGTAGGTGTTCTAATCTAATTGCTAGGCGAAGTTCATTTGCTTTTCTACTATATGTTTTTTCGTTGGTAAGAACTTGATTTTTAACAAGTTGTTGTGTAATTGTGCTACCACCTGAACTTTGATCAGTATTAAAAATATCTTGTATCATTGCTCTTAAAATCGCCTTTGGTAAGATGCCATCATGTTTATAAAATAAAGTGTCTTCAGATGACGTTAATGCTTTAATGACATTTGGACTTGATGTTTTAGGGCCTATAATGAGTGAGTTTTGAGAATGGTTATACTCATATAATAAATTTTTGTTATTATGATCTAATAATTCATCGCCAGGTATTTGTCGAACTTTTTTTATTAAAGCATCATCTGATAATGAGTCGGACGTTTTAGTTAAATGATGAAAATATAAAGACATCGCAATCACAGCGATAGCAACGATGGCAATGAAAATCATAAATATAAAAACAATGACATGTTTGATAGCTTTATATATCTTTTCAAAATGATATATACGATGATTCAATTGATGATTGTTGTCTTGATTCGTCATCTTTAACCTCCTAAATTACGTATAGTATACCATATTTAAGCAATTTGACTTTTATTTTAACGTTAATTATAATTAGGGAAAATGCATAAAGAATAGGATAAAAGGACAAGTAATATTATTTGAAATCATCAGAGAGCTAGTGGTCGCTGTGAACTAGTGTTTTTAATAATATGAATACACCTTTATAACTAACATGTCCTACGTTTATTAATGAACGTATCATTAATAGAGTGAACATTATCTTATGATTATGTTTAAGTTTGGTGGTAACGTGCAATCGCGCCCTTACATATTTGTTGTAAGGGTTTTTTTACGTTCAAAAAGCTTTAAAGTATTTTAACAAGTATTCAATAAATAATTATAAATAGGAGGAAATAATAATGACGAATGTATTAATTGAAGATTTAAAATGGAGAGGTCTTATTTATCAACAAACTGATGAACAAGGTATTGAAGATTTATTAAATAAAGAACAAGTGACGTTATACTGTGGTGCCGATCCAACAGCAGATAGCTTACACATTGGTCACTTATTACCATTTTTAACATTAAGAAGATTTCAAGAACATGGACATCGTCCTATCGTTTTAATTGGCGGTGGTACAGGTATGATTGGTGATCCATCAGGTAAATCAGAAGAACGTGTGCTACAAACAGAAGAACAAGTAGATAAAAATATCGAAGGTATTAGTAAGCAAATGCACAATATTTTTGAATTTGGAACAGACCATGGTGCAGTGCTTGTTAATAATAGAGACTGGTTAGGACAAATCTCATTAATTAGCTTTTTACGTGACTATGGTAAACACGTCGGCGTTAATTACATGTTAGGTAAAGATTCAATCCAAAGTCGTTTAGAACATGGTATTTCATATACAGAATTCACATACACGATTTTACAAGCTATTGATTTCGGTCATTTGAATAGAGAATTGAATTGTAAGATTCAAGTAGGTGGATCAGATCAATGGGGTAATATCACAAGTGGTATTGAATTAATGCGTCGTATGTATGGTCAAACAGACGCATACGGTTTAACTATTCCGCTTGTAACTAAATCAGATGGTAAGAAATTTGGTAAGTCTGAGTCAGGTGCTGTTTGGTTAGATGCTGAAAAAACAAGTCCTTATGAATTTTATCAATTCTGGATTAATCAATCAGACGAAGATGTAATTAAATTCTTAAAATACTTTACTTTCTTAGGAAAAGAAGAAGTTGATCGCTTAGAACAATCTAAAAATGAAGCACCGCATTTACGTGAAGCTCAAAAAACATTAGCTGAAGAAGTAACTAAATTTATTCATGGTGAAGATGCATTAAATGATGCAATCCGTATTTCACAAGCATTATTTAGTGGTGATTTAAAATCATTATCAGCGAAAGAATTAAAAGATGGATTTAAAGATGTGCCTCAAGTGACATTATCAAATGACACAACAAATATCGTTGAAGTCCTTATTGAAACAGGCATTTCTCCTTCTAAACGACAAGCACGTGAAGATGTTAACAATGGTGCGATTTATATTAATGGTGAGAGACAACAAGATGTTAATTATGCTTTAGCACCAGAAGATAAAATTGATGGCGAATTTACGATTATTCGTCGCGGTAAGAAAAAATACTTCATGGTTAACTATCAATAAATATAATTGCATAGCTAAATAAATTAGAGCCTACTCATTACATTCTTAGGAATGAATATGAGTAGGCTCTTAATGTACTTTACTGTCTGTAAATTATCTAAAGAAATCTCTATCGCCTTGGCCAGGTGATTGACGTTCTGATCGGCTTTGACGTTTTGGTTGTTCTTTTTGTTGTTTTAATTTCACTTTAACTTCTTTTGTTTTACCATCACGGATAACGGTAACAGTGACTGATTCACCAGGTTTTTTATTTTCATATAAATAGCTTCTTAAATCAACATCATCTTTAATTTTCTTGCCATCAATTTCTGTAATAATATCACCTTTTTTAAGATCAATATCACTATCAGCTTTGGCGACATAAATACCGTCTTCTCTATCAGTATGAAGTTGCTCGCGCTCTTCTTCAGGAATATCTTTCAAATTAATTAAACCAATACCAATCGAAGGGCGGTCAATTTTACCATGTTTTACAAGTTGTTCAATTGTTACTTTAACTTCATTACTTGGAATAGCAAACCCGATACCTTCAACTTGTGTCGCAGCAATTTTCATTGAGTTAATACCAACTAAATTACCATTAATATCTACTAATGCGCCACCTGAGTTACCTGGGTTAATAGCAGCATCTGTTTGAAGAACGCTGACTTTTGTATTGCCACCAGTTGTCTCAGCGTCAATCGTACGTTCGCTTGCTGAAATGATACCAGATGTTACAGAGTTAGCAAATTGTAATCCTAATGGGTTACCCATTGCGAATACGCTATCGCCAGTTTGTACTTTTGAAGAGTTGGCAAATTGAATCGCTTTAATACCTTTTGTATTTTCAATTTTAAGTACAGCAATATCAGTTACTGCATCTTTACCAACTAATTTCGCTTTAACTTGTTTTTTATTATGTAATTGGACTCTAATTTCATTTGCGCCATCAATAACATGATTGTTTGTAACGATATAAGCTGAATTGTTGTTTATTTGATAGATAACACCTGAACCTACTCCAGCTTCAGATGGTTTAGATGATTTGCCTTTTAATAAGTCGTCTACACTTGATGCTTTTTGCATGTTAATAACTCCAACAATTGTAGGGGAGACAGATTTTATCATTTCATGAACGGTACCGAATTTCTTGCTTTGACCGTCTAATTGATTGCCACCTTTATTATTTGTTGTCTGGACAGTTGAACCATCTTTATTTAAAATTGTACTATTTAATACTTTGCCTATACCAAGTACTAGAAGTGCACCAATAATTCCAGCAATCAATGCAACGATGACTGTTTTAAACCATGGAAATTTAGGTCTTCTGTATCTAGGTGTTTGGCTATGGTTTGTTGTAGAATGATCTGTATGATTAAAATCTGACATACTTAACCTCCATTATATGATTTATATATGCTTTAATTATGTCTTTTTTTTATAATTATTGCTAGTAATACACTATACAACTTTAGATGTATTTTCAGACTATCTTGTTCTAGTAAAAATATAGTGATAAAATCTAGTTGTTATAAACAAATAAGTTAAGTAGGTGGCACAATGTATTCAGTGATTAGTAAGATTTTGAATTTCATTTTAGTTAAAATGTCAAAATCATTATACGTAATCGGTAAAGATAATATTCCTAAGGATAGTAAATATGTCGTAACTTGTACGCATGAAAGTTATAACGAAGTCATTATGCTAGGTATGGCATTATATCCTAATCAAATTCATTATATGGCTAAAAAAGAATTATTCAAAAATAAATGGATTGGTAAATTTTTAACGTCTTTAAATGCATTTCCTGTAGATCGTGAAAATCCAGGACCTAGTACTTTAAAACGCCCAATCAATTTGTTGAAAGATAATAAGACAGTTGGTATCTTCCCAACAGGTTCTCGCACATCGCAAGAAGGTGCACCTTTGAAACGTGGTGCTTCAACAATTGCAATGTTAAGTAAGTCACCAATATTACCTGTTGCTTATGTTGGTCCTACTAAGATTCACGGTCTTTTAACAGGACAAGCATACATAAATATTGGTAAACCAATCGATATTAACGATTTACCTAAAGATTTAAAACGAAACGAGCGTATCGATTATATTACAAAAGAGATTGAAACACGAACAGCAAAGTTACAACAAGAATTGCATGAAATTGTAAAAAGTTTATAAAATAACTTGAGGTAGAAATATAGCTGGTTAGTAAGCCTAGGTGACTATAACGGAGTATCGAAGTAGTTATTCTAGTTACATTAGTAATCTTTATATTTCTACCTTATTTTAAGAAGGATGACATTCAATGTATAAATTTTTCCAAAATTTAGGGCGTTCGTTAATGTTACCAGTTGCCATTTTACCGGCTGCAGCAATTATTGCCGGAATTGGTAATACGTTAAATGCACTTCATGCGACGCCGAAAATCGCAATGTTCTTTACTACGGTAGGTACTACGATTTTAGAGCAATTAGGTATTTTATTTGCAATTGGTGTAGCTATAGGAATGGCAAAGAAAAATGATGGTGCAGTCGCGCTTGCAGCTACGTTAGGATATTTTTTAGTTACAGTTGTATTATCACCAATGAAATTAGCGCCTTTATTAGGAATGAAAGCTTCGGAAATAAATTCAGCTTTTGAAAAGATGAATAATGGCAATGTCTTTGTTGGTATTGTAATAGGTTTAATAGCAGCTTATGCATACAATAAGTTTAGTGAAACAGAATTACCATTAGCATTATCATTTTTTAGTGGTAAACGTCTAGTTCCAATTATGACTGCATTTTACTGTACATTTTTAGTTGTCATATTGTTATTCTTATGGCCACTACTTTATTCATGGATTGTAAAATTTGGTGAATCTATAGTCGGTTTAGGATCGTTTGGAGCTTTCATATATGGTGTTGCCAATAGATTATTAATTCCTACAGGATTACATCATGCACTGAATAGTGTGTTCTGGTTTGATACGATTGGTATTAATGATATTGGTAAATTCCAAAGTGGCAAAGATGCTATAAAAGGTATTACAGGACGCTATCAAGCGGGATTCTTCCCAATCATGATGTTCGGTATTCCAGCGGCTGCGTTAGCAATGTATCATACAGCTAAAACGACTCAGAAAAAACAAGTTTACGGTTGGTTCCTAGCGAGTTCAGTTGCAGCATTTTTCGTTGGTGTTACAGAGCCGATTGAGTTTGCATTTATGTTTGTTGCGCCAATCTTATATGTTGTTCATGCGTTATTAACAGGATTATCTTTATTTATCGCAGCTACATTCCATTGGACAGCTGGATTTTCATTTAGTGCAGGTTTGATAGATTATGTGTTATCACTAATTAATCCAGTATCAAATCATCCATTGATGTTGCTTGTTCAAGGTGTTGTATTTTTCATCTTATACTATGTGATTTTCCGTGTAGTAATCCAAGTATTTAACTTGAATACGATTGGTAGAGGTGAAAATGAATTAGTTGATCCAACAGTTGTAAAAGATAATATTGCTCCTGGTGAAAATGATATTAAACAAAGTAAATATCATCAACATGCTATACAAATATTAGAAGGTTTAGGTGGTCAAGAGAATATTGTTAATTTAACTAATTGTGCAACAAGGTTGCGTCTAGAGTTAAAAGACACATCTATTATTGATCAACAGAAGATTAAAAACGCCGGTGCAGTTGGTGTTACTGTTAATGGTAAACATTCAACTCAAGTTATTGTCGGTACACACGTACAGCAGGTTGCTGATGAAATTGAAAAACATTTATAAAATTTAAACAGCTAAAGCGCAAATCCAACTTCAATAGGGTTTGCGCTTTTTTTAGTCAAATAGTAGAATGATTTATATCTGAATTTTCAGAAATGGAGTGGGGATTGTGAAGAAAATTTTATTTGATGTTGATGGCGTTTTTTTAAGTGAAGAACGTTGTTTCGATGTCTCTGCATTAACGGTATATGAATTATTAATGGATAAGTGTTATTTAGGTCTTCATTCACATATAGATTGGGAAACTTTGACTGATAACGATATACAAGACATTAGGAATCGAATTTTTCAAAAAGATAAGATTTTAAACAAATTAAAATCGCTAGGGCTAAATTCAAATTGGGATATGTTATTTATCGTTTTTAGTATTCATTTAATTGATATTTTGAAAAAGTTATCACATGATGAAATTGAGGCATTCATGTATCAAGATGAGCCTGTCGAATTGAAGTTGCAAAATATAAGCACAAACTTAGCAGACTGTTTTAATTTAAATGAACAACTACCTTTACAATTTTTGGATAATGTAAAAGTTGGTAAAAATAATATTTATGCTGCTTTGGAAGAGTTTGCAACAACAGAGTTACATGTTTCGGATGCTACTTTATTTAGTTTGAAGGGTGCATTATGGACGTTAGCGCAAGAAGTTTATCAAGAATGGTATTTAGGATCGAAGTTGTATGAAGATGTTGAAAAGAAAATAGCACGAACTACTTTTAAGACAGGTTATATTTATCAAGAAATTATTTTGAGACCAGTAGATGAAGTTAAGGTACTTCTGAATGATTTAAAAGGTGCTGGTTTCGAATTAGGTATTGCAACAGGTCGTCCTTATACTGAGACTGTTGTGCCATTTGAAAATTTAGGATTGTTACCATATTTTGAAGCTGATTTTATTGCAACTGCAAGTGATGTTTTAGAAGCAGAGAATATGTATCCGCAAGCACGACCATTAGGAAAGCCGAATCCTTTTAGTTATATCGCAGCTTTATATGGTAATAATCGCGATAAATATGAATCTTATATCAATAAGCAAGATAACATTGTAAATAAAGATGACGTATTTATAGTAGGCGATTCGTTAGCTGACTTATTAAGTGCTCAAAAAATAGGTGCAACGTTTATTGGAACATTAACAGGTTTAAAAGGTAAGGATGCTGCAGGTGAGTTAGAAGCGCATCATGCCGACTATGTTATTAATCATTTAGGTGAACTTAGAGGTGTACTAGATAATTTGTAATTTGATTGTTGTTTGACAGCACAACTTGAAGTGAATGATTGAACCAAAGGTTTCATATTGAGTTACAATGAAATTAATAATGAAAAAATGCCAAGAAGTAATGGAAGTAATCCAATGTCTTCTTGGCATTTTGAATTTACATAAATTGTTTATGACTGTACCGTCAATTCAGTTGTGAAAATTTGATTGTATTCACCAACTTGTTTAAGTTCATCAATTATATTGTTTGAAACAGGTTGATCAACGGATAAAATCATTAGCGCATCTCCGCCCGCTTCAGTTCTACCTAAAGTCATAGATGCAATGTTGATATTGTATTTACCTAACAATGCGCCAGTTTTTCCTACCATACCTGGAGTATCATTATGATATGACACAATTTGATATTGATTTGGCTTTAAGTCTACAGAAAAATTATTAATTCTAACAATTCTTTGACCGAAACCTGTAAAGACAGAAGCGCCAACTTTAACGGAATCGCTATCGTTTGATAGTTCTACCTCTAAGTAGTTACTAAAACCTGTCTCTGCTTTATTATTTTCAATATTTAATGTCACTTGTTGTTGGTTTAACAACATTAGAGCATTGATAATATTGACTTCAGGACCAAGATCATCTTTTAAAATATGAGTAATAATTGTACGTGTTAATAAACTACTATCAATAGAGGCTAAGTCGCCACCGTACGTAATTTTAATAGAGCTTGGTGCATTGTACATTAATTGAATAGCTAATTCACCAACTGTTTGGCTTAAATTGATGAATGATTTTACAGTATCATCTATATTGCTTAAGTCCATTTTAGGTGCATTCACTGCATGCGTTACAGTACCATCAATTAAAATTTCGATGATTTCATTTGAAACAGAAATTGCCACTTTTTCTTGAGCTTCGACTGTTGAAGCACCCAAATGAGGTGTAACAATAATTTTATCATGTGCAACAAGAGGCGAATCAGTTGCAGGTTCATGTTCAAACACATCGATAGCTGCCCGACTAATTTGTCCTTCGTCTAATGCTTTTATTAGCGCCTTTTCATCAATAATACCACCACGTGCCACATTGATTATTTGCAAACTAGGTTTTGCTTTGGCAAAAAAGTCAGCATTAATTAAGCCTTTTGTTTTAGGTGTTAGTGGTGTATGTAATGTAACGAAATCAGAATGTTGGGCAATCTCATCAACTGTTGCCTTCGTAATGCTTAAAGATTTTGCTTTTTCATCCGTTAAGTAAGGGTCAAAAGCTAGTATTTTCATTCCGAAACTTTGCGCACGTTTAGCAACACCTAAACCAATTCTACCAGCACCAATGACACCTAATGTTTTATGATAAAGCTCAGTACCTTTAAATGCATTTCGATTCCATTCTTTATTTGTAAGTGATTGGTGTGCTTGCGGAATATTTCGAGCCATTGATAATAACATTGCCAGTGAATGTTCAGTAGCTGAAATCGTATTACCATCTGGGGCATTAATAACTAAAATACCTTTTAATGTTGCAGCATCAATATTAATATTATCTACACCAACACCGGCGCGTGCGATTACTTTTAAAGAATCAGCAGCATTTATGATATTTTCAGTGACCGTAGTTTGACTACGAACGATTAAAGCATGGTATGAAGGTATAATTTTGATTAATGCTTCTTCGGACAAGCCAGTTTGAATATCTACATTAAATTTTTCGTGATCTAATAATGCTTTGATACCATCTTTTGATATGGGATCTGCAACGAGTACATTAAATTGCTTCATGAATAACCTCCATATATTTTGATTTACCTTTACCGATATAGTTAACTTTACGGTGTTCAGTTAAAATAATTTCTAAAGCAGATACTACCGATAAAATATCGAAAGGACTAATTTTCCCCATATGACCAATTCTTAAAATTTGACCTTTAAGATGGCCTTGACCACCAGCAATTGTTATTTTAAAGCGATTTTTAAGTTCATCTTTGATTATTTTCACTTCATCATTTGTATTAGGTTTGAATGCTGTAACCGTTGGAGATGCATCTTTATCATTGACTAATAAAGTTAAATCTAATGCTTTTAAGGCGCTTCTTAATGCATTTCTAATTGCATAGTGTCGTGCTATTACGTGATTGAAACCTTCTGCTTTTACGGTTTCAACGTATGCATTTACACCTCTAAATAAAGACACATTTGGTGTGAACGGTGTAGAATTGTCAGCTTGTGACGAAATGTATTTATTTAAGTCTAGATAAAATTTTGGTGTAGTTACTTCTTTGAAACGTTCTTTTGCGCGGTGGCTATAAGCTACAAAAGCTAATCCTGGAGGTAACATAATTGCTTTTTGACTACCAGAAACAAGGACATCAATTTTATCTTTGTTAATGTCAACATCAACAGCCCCAATGCAACTTACGCCGTCAACTACAAAATAAATATTACTATTAAATTGATTGATGGCATTTCCTAACTCGTGAATAGGGTGTAGCACTGTCGTAGATGTTTCGCAATATTGACTAAATACTGCTTTAACTTCAACATCTAAAGTTGAAAGGTAATTGATGAAATCTTTAACATCTACAGCTTCTCCCCATGTTACGTCATAAATGTGCACATTTTTGTAATAAGTTTGTGCAATTTGTTTAAATCGGTTACCAAAGGCACCTGAAACAATGACAACGAAGTGATCTTCAGGGTTTACAATGTTCAACATACTAGCTTCTAAGACGCTTGTACCGCTAGATGTTAAAATAAGTACATCATTTTGACTCCCAAATATTGGCTTTAGACCTTGAAATGCTTGTTGTGCGATGTCTTCAAAATCTTTAGAACGATGACCAACCATAGGTGCTTGAATTTCTCTCATAATGGCATCAGGTACAGGGGTTGGGCCAGGTGTTAATAACAACGGTTGATGATAATACATTTATATGCCTCCTATAAATAAGATTTCACTATTTTAGCAAATTTTCTGAAAATTTAAAAGCCTAAAAAAAGTGATAACGCTATATTGTCGAATAAACGTTATCACGTAACGATTTTATTTGGCCTGAATGATGGGATAGATTTTTATGTCTACATTATTTCTTACAGCATTTGAAATCATGCAATTATTATCTGCAATTGTTATCAATTTTGGTAATCGCTTTTCTAATTGTGCTATTTGATCACTTGGAATTTCAATGTGAGGATGGTGCACAATTTTTGACATACTGAATTTTCCATTATTTAAACAAGCTGTTCCAATCGATTGTTGTTCAATTGAAATATCTGTGAACTTTGCACGTTCAAGAGTAGCTGCTAATGAGATGATATAACATGATGAAGCGGCTGATACTAACATTTCATCGGGATTTGTTCCTATACCAACACCACCTAAAGAAGCAGGTATTGAAATATTCTCTGAAAGTATGTCGCCTTGAACGTTTCCGACATTGTTACGACCACCTTGCCAAGAAGTTTGGACTTTAAAGTCATGTTGATGCAATTGCTTTAACCTCCAATATAATTGTGATAGTTTAATTTTAGAATAGTTTATCAAAGTTTAACAGAAAGGTGACTTATCAATGACTCTGAATAAACTGAAAGATGAATTACAAATTGTTTCGCACCGTGGATTACCGAGTGATTTTCCTGAAAATACAATGGTCGGTTATCGAGAGGTAATGGGGCTCAATGTTGCTATGTTAGAAATAGATGTTCATTTGACCAAAGACCAACATTTTGTTGTGATACATGATGAAACAATTGATAGAACATCGGATGGTAAGGGGCGTATTGCTGATTACACATTATCGCAATTAAAATCATTTGATTTTGGTAGTTATAAAGATGTTGCTTTTAAGGGAGAACGAATACCCACGTTAGATGAAGTACTTTCATTATGCTTAAAGTATGATAAAAAGCTATTGATTGAATTGAAAAGTCCGAATTTATATCCAGAAATAGAATGTAAATTGCTGGCATTTTTGGAAGAAAAGAAAGTCGATGCGACACAAGTAGTTATACAATCCTTTGATATCGAATGCATCGAAAAGTTAAACACATTGGGCAGTATATATGAATTAGGTGTGCTTTGTAGTAAACGTAAGTATTGGTATAAAAAGCCAAACTTTTCAAGAATTTCTCAAATTGCTAGTTATGTTAATCCTAATTATGCATTAGTGACCAGAAAATTTGTTGATGAAGCACATCATCATCAATTACAGGTTATGCCATATACAGTTAATAAATTGAAAACGGGAGAAAAATTAAGACAAATGGGTGTAGATGGATTAATTACAGATAACCCGAAATTATTTATTAAGTGAGACGATGAATGGTTATTTGATAGCGGGATGAGGATTCGTATATCGCAATTGATAATTTTAAAAACTAATGAGGAAATATTATAGATAATTCAACATATAAGACTTGTAAATTCTAAGTTGATTGTAAAATAGGGTAGCTCGATATAATCTTGAATCTATCATTTTTAAATTAATAAAAAAAACACCCACAATTGTGGGTGTTTGTATTGAACGGTATTATCTTGAGTAGTACTCAACGATTAATTGTTCGTTAATTTCAGCAGGTAATTCGCTACGTTCTGGTAAACGTACGAAAGTACCAGTTAAGCTGTCAGCATCAAAGTTTAAGTACTCAGGTACGAAATTGTTGATTTCAACTGATTCAACGATGATGTTTAATTTTTGAGATTTTTCACGAACTGAAATTGTTTGACCAGGTTTTACAGAATAAGATGGAATATCAACACGTTTACCATCTACTAAGATATGACCGTGGTTAACTAATTGACGTGCTTGACGACGAGTACGAGCTAAACCTAATGAATAAACAACAGCGTCTAAACGACTTGCTAATAAGATCATGAAGTTTTCACCGTGTACACCGAATTTTTTACCAGCGATGTCAAATGTGTTACGGAATTGTCTTTCAGTCATTCCATATAAGTAACGTAATTTTTGTTTTTCACGTAATTGTAAACCATATTCTGATAATTTTTTACGTTGGTTTGGACCATGTTGTCCTGGTGCGTAAGGACGTTTTTCTAATTCTTTACCAGTACCGCTTAAAGAGATACCTAAACGACGAGATTTTTTCCAGTTTGAACCTCTGAATCGAGCCATAATAAGACTCCTCCTTTAATTCTTTTTTGTTGTTATGAATAAACAAAAAAGAGTGTTGCATGCTTACTAAGATATATTGTTTTATGTGTCTTCACCTTATAGCGACAGTTACGTGACACGTCCGCATTGGGAACAACATAGCGCTCAATAATATACAACTGCTACTTTCGTTAATTCACACAAAGATTATTGTAACATTTTCCTGCTAACTGTCAACACTTTATTGAAAATGCTGATGTCCTTTTATGCGAGTTGCTTTTCAATAATTTTAACAATTGCTTCAAGATGTTCTTTGTCATTGTCATCAAATCGATCCGTTATAGGGGCATCGATATCTAAGACGCCGATAATTTTATCATCTTTGAAAATTGGAACGACAATCTCAGACTTACTATTAGCATCACAAGCGATATGTCCTTCGAATTGATGAACATCAGCTACAATTTGTGTACGACGTTCTGAAACGGCTGTACCACATACACCTTTTCCAATTGGAATGTGGACACAAGCGGGGTGTCCTTGGAAAGGTCCAAGTATAAGTTCATTTTGTTCCAATAAGTAAAAGCCGACCCAATTAATTTGATCCAGATTATCATTTAATAAGGCAGACATGTTACTTAAAATAGCAATCATGTGATGTTCATCTTCAATAAGGCTTGCTGCTTGTTTCTTTAATAATGCATAGTTTGTTGGGTTAATTGTTGTCATATTTAAAACCTCTTATTTTCATAGATTTTATAATAGTATAGAATTTCGAAAATATTATGGCAATAAATTCATTTTATAATTTATCCTTAAGCAAAATTACGTTATAATAGTAATGATAAATTAGGAGGAGAAGCATATGGTGTTATATATCATTTTGGCAATAATTGTGATTATATTGATTGCTGTAGGTGTATTATTCTATTTACGTTCAAATAAACGACAAATTATTGAAAAAGCAATCGAACGTAAAAATGAAATTGAGACGTTACCTTTTGATCAAAACCTTGCACAATTATCTAAGTTGAATTTAAAAGGTGAAACAAAAACGAAATACGATGCAATGAAAAAGGACAACGTAGAAAGTACAAATAAGTATCTAGCTCCTGTGGAAGAAAAAATCCATAATGCTGAGGCTTTATTAGATAAATTTAGTTTCAACGCAGCTCAAAGTGAAATTGATGATGCAAATGAGTTGATGGATAGTTACGAACAAAGCTATCAGCAACAATTAGAAGATGTAAATGAAATTATTGCGTTATACAAAGATAATGATGAATTATATGACAAATGTAAGGTTGATTATCGTGAAATGAAACGTGATGTTTTAGCAAATCGTCATCAATTTGGTGAGGCAGCAAGTCTACTTGAAACTGAAATTGAAAAATTTGAGCCAAGGTTAGAGCAATATGAAGTACTAAAAGCTGATGGTAATTATGTACAAGCGCACAACCATATAGCTGCCTTGAATGAACAAATGAAACAGCTAAGATCTTATATGGAAGAAATACCAGAATTAATTAGAGAAACTCAAAAAGAATTACCTGGTCAATTCCAAGATTTAAAATATGGTTGCCGTGATCTTAAAGTTGAAGGGTATGATCTGGATCACGTAAAAGTAGACAGTACATTACAAAGCTTAAAAACAGAGCTTAGTTTCGTTGAACCATTAATTAGTCGCTTAGAATTAGAAGAAGCTAATGATAAACTAGCTAATATCAATGATAAGTTAGATGACATGTATGATTTAATTGAACATGAAGTTAAAGCTAAAAATGATGTCGAAGAAACAAAAGATATCATTACGGATAACTTATTCAAAGCTAAAGACATGAATTATACATTGCAAACAGAAATTGAATATGTACGTGAAAACTACTATATAAATGAATCTGATGCTCAAAGTGTTCGTCAATTTGAAAATGAAATTCAAAGTTTAATTTCTGTATATGATGATATTTTAAAAGAAATGTCTAAATCTGCTGTTAGATATAGCGAGGTTCAGGATAATTTACAATATTTAGAAGATCATGTCACAGTCATTAATGACAAACAAGAAAAGCTACAAAATCATCTGATTCAATTACGTGAAGATGAAGCAGAAGCAGAAGACAATCTGTTACGAGTACAATCGAAGAAAGAAGAAGTGTATCGTCGATTACTTGCTTCTAACTTAACAAGTGTTCCTGAAAGATTTATCATCATGAAAAATGAAATTGATCATGAAGTTCGTGATGTTAACGAACAATTTAGTGAACGTCCAATACACGTTAAACAGTTAAAAGATAAAGTGTCTAAAATTGTGATTCAAATGAATACATTTGAAGATGAAGCAAATGATGTTCTTGTTAATGCTGTTTATGCAGAGAAATTAATTCAATATGGAAATAGATATCGTAAGGACTATAGCAATGTTGATAAGAGCTTAAATGAAGCTGAACGATTATTTAAAAATAATCGCTATAAGCGTGCGATTGAAATTGCAGAGCAAGCTCTTGAAAGTGTTGAGCCAGGTGTCACTAAACATATTGAAGAAGAAGTTATTAAGCAATAGAAACTAGTATGTAGTTATACTTAAATAATATGAGCTCTCTGTCAAATTGGACTGATGAGTTTAATAATTGAAGTTAGCCAACTGTATGTTGTCTAGCTTCTTTTTTTATATGGATATATGAAAGGGACAATAAATATAAATAGCAATTGTTTAAAGATAAACGTAATCAAAAGTGTTGTTTTAATTAATATAAGTAGTGAAAAAAGCATAATCACACAGCTGTTTAATATAGAGTGAAATAGTCTAATTCTTATTTAATAAGTAGAAATAAGATTATTTTGCGCTATAACCTTTATTTTTTGTCGGATAATAGTATAATGCTTGAGTAAAACAATTTTAACGATTGATGATTAATGAAAGAGAAGTGTTTATTTTGATATATCTAGATAATGCGGCAACGACGAAAGCATTTGAAGAAGTGTTAGATACTTATTTAAAAGTAAATCAATCAATGTATTATAATCCGAATAGTCCGCATAAAGCTGGTTTGCAGGCAAATCAATTACTACAGCAAGCAAAAGCCCAAATTAATGCAATGATTAATTCAAAAACAAATTATAATGTTGTTTTCACGAGTGGTGCAACTGAATCCAATAATCTTGCTTTAAAAGGTATTGCCTATCGTAAATTTGATACAGCTAAGGAAATAATTACATCCGTGTTAGAGCATCCATCCGTATTAGAGGTTGTAAGATATTTGGAAGCGCACGAAGGATTTAAAGTTAATTATGTTGATGTAAAGAAAGATGGCAGTATTAACTTAGAACACTTCAAAGAATTAATGTCAGACAAAGTCGGTTTAGTAACATGTATGTATGTAAATAATGTAACAGGACAAATACAGCCTATTCCACAAATGGCTGAAGTTATAAAAAATTATCCTAAGGCACATTTTCATGTAGATGCGGTTCAAGCATTCGGCAAAATTTCAATGGATTTCAATAACGTAGATAGTATTAGTTTAAGTGGACACAAGTTTAATGGTTTAAAAGGCCAAGGCGTCTTACTTGTAAATCACATTCAAAATGTTGAACCAACTGTCCATGGTGGTGGTCAAGAATATGGCGTTAGAAGTGGAACAGTTAATTTGCCAAATGATATTGCAATGGTTAAAGCGATGAAGATAGCTAATGAAAACTTTGAAGCATTGAATGCATTTGTTACTGAGTTAAATAATGACGTCCGTCAATTTTTAAATAAATATCATGGAGTTTATATTAACTCTTCAACTTCAGGTTCACCATTCGTTTTAAATATTAGTTTTCCTGGAGTAAAAGGTGAAGTATTAGTTAATGCTTTTTCAAAATATGACATTATGATATCTACGACGAGTGCTTGTTCATCTAAACGTAATAAATTAAATGAAGTATTGGCTGCAATGGGATTATCAGACAAATCTATTGAAGGTAGTATAAGATTATCATTTGGGGCTACTACAACTAAAGAAGATATAGCAAGGTTTAAAGAAATATTTATCATCATTTATGAGGAAATTAAGGAGTTGCTAAAATAATGAAGTATGATCACTTGCTTGTTAGATACGGGGAGTTAACATTAAAGGGTTCAAATAGAAAGAAATTTGTAAATCAATTAAGAAATAATGTAAATAAGTCATTAAAAGGACTTGATGGGTTTGTCGTTAAAGGCAAACGAGATCGTATGTATATTGAACTTGAAGACCATGCAGATATAAATGAAATAACATATCGATTATCAAAAATTTTCGGTATTAAATCTATTAGTCCAGTATTAAAAGTAGAAAAAACAATAGAGGCAATGAGTGCAGCGGCAATTAAATTTGCGCAGCAATTTGAAGAAAACAGCACATTTAAAATTGATGTGAAGCGTGCCGATAAAAATTTCCCAATGGATACGTATGAATTACAACGTGAATTGGGTGGTACCGTATTGAAACAAATTGAAAATGTTTCTGTTAATGTCAAACGTCCAGATCATGAAATTCGAGTGGAAGTTAGATTAGATGCAATTTATATGTATGAAGAAGTTGTTCCGGGTTCAGGCGGATTACCAGTTGGTACTGGTGGTAAGACGTTACTAATGCTTTCAGGCGGTATAGACTCACCAGTTGCTGGAATGGAAGTGATGAGACGTGGCGTAACAATTGAAGCGATTCATTTCCATAGTCCACCATTTACAAGTGATCAAGCAAAAGAAAAAGTTATTGAATTGACACGTATTTTAGCTGAACGTGTTGGACCAATTAAATTGCATATTGTACCATTTACAGAATTGCAAAAACAGGTAAATAAAGTTGTACATCCAAGATATACAATGACTTCAACGAGACGTATGATGATGCGTGTTGCTGATAAATTAGTACATCAAATAGGGGCTTTAGCTATTGTAAATGGTGAAAACCTAGGGCAGGTAGCCAGTCAAACACTTCATAGCATGTATGCAATTAATAATGTAACTTCTACTCCTGTATTACGTCCTTTATTAACTTACGATAAAGAAGAAATTATTATTAAATCGAAAGAAATTGGCACATTTGAAACATCTATTCAACCATTTGAAGATTGTTGTACAATTTTCACCCCTAAAAATCCAGTAACCGAACCAAACTTTGATAAGGTAGTTCAATATGAAAGCGTCTTTGATTTTGAAGAGATGATTAATCGTGCTGTTGAAAATATTGAAACACTTGAAATAACTAGTGATTATAAAACTATTAAAGAACAGCAAACAAACCAATTAATAAACGACTTTTTATAAATAAAATCCTAGAGTAAATTTAAACATAAGGGGATGTTAAACTATGGATTTGAACTTAACGATGATTATAATCATAATTTTATTTGGTTTTATCGCGGCGTTTATAGATTCGGTTGTAGGGGGTGGCGGTTTAATTTCTACGCCAGCATTATTAGCAATCGGTCTACCACCATCTGTGGCTTTAGGTACAAATAAATTGGCAAGTTCATTTGGTTCTTTAACTAGTACGATAAAGTTTATAAGGTCCGGTAAAGTGGACTTATTTGTTGTTGCCAAATTATTTGGTTTTGTATTTTTGGCATCTGCATGTGGCGCATATATTGCAACGATGGTTCCGTCACAAATATTGAAACCTTTAATCATCATTGCACTTTCGTCGGTGTTTATATTCACATTACTTAAAAAAGATTGGGGCAATACACGTACGTTTACTCAATTTACATTTAAGAAAGCCATAATATTTGCAGCACTTTTTATATTAATCGGCTTTTATGATGGATTTGTAGGTGGGGGAACAGGTTCATTTATGCTTTTTGTATTGTTAATCTTTGGTTTTGATTTTTTAAGTGCTGCAGGAAATGCTAAAGTTTTGAACTTTGCTTCTAATATAGGTGCGCTTGTATTATTTATGGTATTAGGACAAGTAGATTATGTAATAGGTTTAATTATGGCTACAAGCATGATTGCTGGGTCATATACTGGAGCACATTTTGCTATCAAACAAGGTGTTGCCTATGTAAAAGTATTATTTATTATTATTACTGCTATTTTAATTTTAAAAAATGCTTTTGATTATATTCAACAATTTGTATAAAATTAAATTTGCTTTTGATTAAAGCATGAAAATTGTAATCAAACCATAAATTGTCGTATGATGTAGTTAGAATTTTAAAATGCAGGAGGTCAAGTATATGACTGAAATAACATTCAAAGGTGGACCAATCCACTTAAAAGGTCAACAAATTAATGAAGGTGATTTTGCACCTGATTTTACAGTGTTAGATAATGACTTAAATCAAGTAACATTAGCAGATTATGCTGGTAAAAAGAAATTAATTAGTGTGGTACCATCAATTGATACAGGTGTTTGTGATCAGCAGACTCGCAAATTCAACTCTGAAGCTTCTAAAGAAGAGGGGATTGTGCTTACAATTTCAGCAGATTTACCATTCGCACAAAAAAGATGGTGCGCTTCAGCAGGTTTAGACAATGTCATTACATTAAGTGACCACCGTGACTTATCATTTGGTGAAAACTATGGCGTTGTTATGGAAGAACTTCGCTTATTAGCTCGTGCAGTATTTGTATTAGATGCAGATAATAAAGTTGTTTATAAAGAAATCGTTAGTGAAGGTACTGATTTCCCAGATTTTGATGCTGCTTTAGCTGCATGCAAAATTATTTAATCATTAAAGAGATAAATCTTAAAATGTATACATCGTGTCCATCGTTGTCAACAGCATTAAAATAGAATTGTTTTCTATGATTGCTAAGACCTATGGGCACTTTTTATTGGAGAGGGACGAATATGGCAGAACAACAAACAATTATGGAACGCTTGTTTCATACATTAGATGAAAAAGCTAAAACATTAAATAATGAAAATGGCCAAAGTTTTATTGAAAATCTTGGGCTAGCAATGGAACAAGTATATACCAATGAAAGAGGATTGTTAGAACAATCGACGTTACAAGATCGACGTAAAGCATTCCAATTTGCATATTTAAGTTTAATGCAGGAAGAAAAGATACAAGCAAATCATCAAATTACACCAGATTCAATTGGATTGATACTAGGATTTTTAGTTGAGCGTTTTATGAACAACCAAGAAGAATTACATATTGTTGATATTGCAAGTGGTGCCGGTCATTTAAGTGCTACTGTAAAAGAAGTGTTACCTGAAATTGCGGTTATGCATCATTTAATTGAAGTTGATCCAGTTTTATCACGTGTTAGTGTACATTTAGCAAACTTCTTAGAAATTCCTTTCGATGTGTATCCTCAAGATGCCATCATGCCACTACCATTAGAAGAAGCAGATATCGTTATTGGTGATTTTCCAGTAGGCTATTATCCAATTGATGAAAGAAGTAAGGAGTTTAAGCTAGGTTTTGAAGAAGGACATAGTTATTCACATTATTTATTAATAGAACAAGCAATAAATGCATTAAAAGATGCTGGATATGCCTTTCTAGTGGTACCAAGTAATATTTTTACAGGTGAACATGTAAAACAGCTTGAAAAATATATTGCAACAGAGACAGAGATGCAAGCATTTTTAAATTTACCACCAACTTTATTTAAAAATGAAAAAGCGCGAAAATCTATATTAATTTTACAAAAGAAAAAATCGGGTGAAACAAAGCCAGTTGAAGTATTATTGGCAAATATTCCTGATTTCAAAAATCCTTCACAATTTCAAGGATTTATGACAGAGTTAAATCAGTGGATGGACACAAATCGTCCTAAAAAATAATCTGTAATAGTATAGTCATAAAACTGTATGAATGATAAAATGAGAAATGAAATAGTATAAAAAGCAAACGATGGAGGATCATTACTTATGTCAAAATTAATCTTGGCTATCAATGCTGGTAGTTCATCATTAAAATTTCAATTAATTAGAATGCCTGAAGAGGAATTAGTAACAAAAGGTTTAATAGAAAGAATCGGATTGAAGGATTCAATTTTTACAATTGAAGTCAACGGGGAAAAAGTTAAAACAGTACAAGATATCAAGGATCACGTTGAGGCAGTTGATATCATGTTGGATGCTTTTAAAGCGCATAATATTATTAATGATATTAACGATATCGATGGAACAGGTCACCGTGTTGTACATGGTGGTGAAAAATTCCCTGAATCAGTAGCTATTACTGATGAGGTTGAAAAGGAAATTGAAGAATTAAGCGAATTAGCACCGCTTCACAACCCAGCTAACTTGATGGGTATTCGTGCTTTCCGTAAATTATTACCAAATATCCCTCATGTGGCAATTTTTGATACAGCATTCCATCAAACAATGCCTGAAAAAGCATATCTATATAGCTTGCCATATCATTATTATAAAGATTATGGCATTCGTAAGTATGGTTTCCATGGTACAAGCCATAAATTTGTATCACAAAGAGCGGCAGAAATGTTAGATAAGCCAATTGAAGATTTACGTATTATTTCATGTCACATTGGTAATGGAGCATCAATTGCAGCTATCGATGGCGGTAAATCTATTGATACATCAATGGGCTTCACACCACTTGCTGGTGTAACAATGGGTACTCGTTCTGGTAATATTGACCCTGCTTTAATTCCATTTATTATGGAAAAAACAGGTAAAACTGCTGAACAAGTATTGGAAATCTTAAACAAAGAATCAGGTTTATTAGGATTATCAGGTACATCTAGTGATTTACGTGACTTATCAGAAGAAGCTGAATCAGGTAAAGCACGTTCACAAATGGCTTTAGATGTATTTGCTTCTAAAATTCACAAATATATTGGATCATATGCTGCGAGAATGCATGGTGTTGATGTTATCGTATTTACAGCAGGTATCGGTGAAAACTCAGTAGAAATTCGTGCGAAAGTTCTTGAAGGCTTAGAATTTATGGGTGTTTACTGGGATCCTAAGAAAAATGAAAACTTACTACGTGGTAAAGAAGGATTTATTAACTATCCTCATTCACCAGTTAAAGTTGTCGTTATTCCAACTGATGAAGAAAGTATGATTGCCCGTGATGTTATGACATTCGGTGGTTTAAAATAATTTTTAAATAAATATTAAGCGTCTATCTCCGCTACAATTATATGTAGGAGGTAGACGCTTTTTGTATTGTTTGAAAATTAACTAGTGTAATGTCTCTTTTCACGAATATCTTAAAGAATTAAGTAGTCGAAGAAGATTATGAAAACATTATTAAGTGAGTTTTATTTATAAACAATAAAAAACCAAGTGCAGAAAGTTGCACTTGGTTCATAATGATCAAGTAGTTATCTAATGATCATCTATATTTAATTTTGATATTTTTCACGTAATTGAGTTGTTGCAACTTGTGGTTGGAAGTCTGCTGGTAACTCTTCAGTACGAACAACTAACACGTCACATGGCGCATGACGAACGATAGATTCTGATACAGAACCAACAATAAATCTTTCCACGGCATTTAAGCCTGATGTACCACTCATAATCAAGTCTGCATTAATTTCATGTGCAAGCTTTTTAGGAATGATAGATTTAGGAGAGCCAAACTCTAGACGCGTTTCTACATCTTTAACACCAGCGTTAGTAGCTACTTCTTTATAACCATTTAATAATTCTTCTGCAAAATGCTTAGATTTTTCAGTAAATTGAGCATCATAAACTTCATAAGAAGAATATGTTCTTGAATCAATTACATTCACAATTGTTAACTTCGCATCGTTACGTTTAGCAACACCAACTGCTCTGTTAAATGCCCATTCCGCTTCATGTGAACCGTCAACTGCGATTAAAATATTTTTGTAAGTAATCATAGTAAGTGCCTCCTTGTTCTTTCTTAATTATATTTTACCACAATTTTCGGAAAAGTCAGTGTAATAACCTTTACAATTTTGTGGATTTTTGATTGCGCTTTCAAAATGGTCGCGTTAAGATGGTTATGGAGGTGGATGGTATGAAAATTGGTATACCAAGGGAGATTAAAAATAATGAAAATCGTGTTGGTTTATCACCAAGTGGTGTGCACGCTTTAGTAGAAAGTGGGCATACTGTTTTAGTGGAAACAAATGCGGGTTCAGGATCGTTCTTTGAAGATGTAGATTACAAAGAAGCAGGTGCTGAGATTGTTGCTGAACAAGCAAAAGTTTGGGATGTGGATATGGTTATTAAAGTTAAAGAACCACTTGAATCTGAATATCCATATTTTAAAGAAGGGCTTGTATTATTCACTTATCTTCATTTAGCAAATGAAGAAAAATTAACACAAGCTTTGATAGATAGAAAAGTAATTAGCATTGCATATGAGACTGTGCAGTTACCAGACCGATCTTTACCATTGTTATCACCAATGAGTGAGGTAGCAGGAAGAATGTCAGCTCAAGTTGGCGCAGAGTTCCTACAAAAACTTAATGGTGGTATGGGAATTCTACTAGGTGGTGTCCCAGGAGTACCTAAGGGTAAAGTAACTATTATCGGTGGTGGTCAAGCAGGAACAAATGCAGCTAAAATTGCACTAGGACTAGGTGCAGATGTTACGATTTTAGATGTTAATCCAAAGCGTTTACAACAATTAGATGATTTATTCGGTGGACGTGTACATACAATTATGTCAAATCCGTTGAATATTGAGTTGTATGTTAAACAAAGTGATTTAGTAATAGGTGCAGTTTTAATTCCAGGTGCTAAAGCGCCAAGACTTGTAACAGAAGACATGATTAAACAAATGAAAAATGGGTCAGTTATTATTGACATTGCTATTGATCAAGGCGGTATTTTTGAAACAACTGATAAAATTACGACACATGATGATCCTACATATATTAAGCATGGTGTGGTTCATTATGCAGTTGCAAATATGCCAGGTGCAGTACCGCGTACTTCGACGTTAGCTTTAAATAATGCTACGCTACCTTATGCGCTCATGCTAGCTAATAAAGGGTATAGAGAAGCATTTAAATCAAATCAACCATTATCATTAGGTTTAAATACTTACAAAGGTCACGTAACCAATAAAGGCGTTGCAGAGGCATTTGAAATGGAATATAAATCTGTAGAAGAAGCATTACAATTATAATTTGAATTTAATGAAAAGGGAATGGATTACAGCGTACTAAAGAATGACGTTATCATCTCCTTGGTTATTAAAATTAAATAATGATAAATTAAAGCTAGAAACAATGCGAAGAAATCATCGAACATGAATGATATTGATTTGATTCATTACATGTTACTGATGAACATACCTGCATATGTGTTTCTAGCTTGTTTGTTACATATTGCATTTAGACTTGGACAAAAATTTATGTCCTAGGCGCTACAATGTTATATTGGCAGTGTTTGACTGAATGAGAATGCGCTTGTAACAAGCTTTTCATTTTTGTCTCACTCCTTATTTTTCGTAATGTGTTAATACTTCATATCCTTCATTAGTGACAAGTATGTCATCTTCAATTCTTACACCTGCAACACCTGGTACATAAATACCTGGTTCGATTGTAATGACCATGCCAGCTTCTAACAAATTAGAATTAGTACTTGAAACATCTTGATATTCATGTTCTTGTAATCCTAGACCATGACCTAAGCGATGAGGGAAATATTCACCATAACCTTTTTCTGAAATAATATTTCTAGCGATATGATCGATATCTTTTAAAGGTATTCCAGGTTTAATTGCTTGGATTGCAGATGTTTCTGCTTCTAATACAATATTATAAATTTCTTGTGTTTCTTTGCTAGGTTCACCAAATTTAATGGTACGTGTCATATCGCTACAATAATGCTCATAAATTACACCTAAATCAAATAGTACATATTCATTGCTTTTTAATCTGCGATCTCCTGGTGTGCCATGAGGTGATGCGGCATGATCTCCAAATAAAACCATCGTATCAAAACTCATTTCATTGACGCCGTATTGTTTGATTGTTTGCTCAATATGGTTGACTACTTCACGTTCAGTCACACCTTCTTTTAAATAAGAAACACCTATTTCGATACACTTATCTGCTAACTCAGCAGCTTTACGTATTTTACTAATTTCATCTTCGGATTTAATATTTCTCAATTGTTTGATTGTTAAATCAACATCTCCGAATGAATTGACATTGAAACCAGAGATTAATTGTTTTTGGCGTGCTACTGTTAAGTGCTCGCTTTCAATTAGTAATTTATTGATTGTTTGAGGATAAAGTGAAAAAGGATTTTCAGTGTCTAAATATCCAACGATTTCACCTGTGAAAGGTGATGCTTTGACTTCTTCGACTTCCATTTTTGGACAAAATAGTACTTGTTTCCCATCTTTCTTAATCAATAATGCAAATAATCTTTCATGGGGTTCGCTACGGTATCCAGTAAAGTAATATACATTCAACGGTGTTGTAATCCATGCTGCATCAGCTTGTCGATTGTTCAGTTCGTCTATTATTTTTGATATTTTTGTCATTTTATAAACACTCCTCAACATAATATTACTTCCATTTTATGCCAATTATTATTAGATTTCAAAATCAAGCTAATTCATTAACTAGATTTTCAATTTTTAAAATTTGAGAATTTGTTATAATTAAGAGGCAAAAGGGTACTAAATTTATATAGCAATTGATAGGAGGATGCTCAAATGAAGTTATCATTTCATGGTCAATCAACGATTTATTTAGAAGGGAACAACAAAAAAGTTATCGTAGATCCGTTTATTTCAAATAACCCTAAGTGTGATTTGAATATTGAAACAGTGCAGGTAGACTATATCGTTTTAACGCACGGTCATTTTGATCACTTTGGTGATGTTGTGGAACTAGCAAAGAAAACAGGAGCAACAGTAATTGGAAGTGCAGAAATGGCTGACTATCTTTCTTCATATCACGGTGTTGAAAATGTTCATGGTATGAATATTGGTGGTAAAGCAAACTTTGATTTCGGAAGCGTTAAATTTGTTCAAGCATTTCATAGTTCAAGTTTTACACATGAAAATGGTATTCCAGTTTATTTAGGTATGCCAATGGGTATCGTGTTTGAAGTTGAAGGGAAAACAATTTATCATACTGGTGATACAGGTCTGTTTAGTGACATGTCACTTATTGCGAAACGTCATCCAGTTGATGTATGTTTTGTACCAATTGGAGATAATTTTACGATGGGTATTGATGATGCAAGTTATGCTATTAATGAATTTATTAAACCAAAAATTTCTGTACCGATTCATTATGATACATTCCCATTAATCGAACAAGATCCACAACAATTTAAAGATGCTGTTAATGTAGGGGACGTGCAAATTTTAAAACCAGGTGAATCTGTTCAGTTTTAAATAGAATATAGATTTTACACTAAAAAACACCTCGCTAATCTATGTGGAAGTTATCGTCTGCATATTTTTAGTGGGTGTTTTTATATTCTACTAATTCAGTTACGACGTGGACGGGGGACATCAGTGGTTCTTTATCATTTCTGACCTACTCTCGTAATTTTAGTTTTATACAATTAGACATTGATTATAAATTTACTACGATATAAAAAATCCAGAACCACAGTCATAATCATTTCTTGTGTTTACTTAGTCGTTTGAGACTGCATCATGATTGAAAGATTATTTGTGATTCTGGATAAAAATTTTATTTAACGATTAATACAGGGATAGTCGCACGTTTTGCTACTTTGTGGCTGACACTTCCAAGTACAAATTTCTTTTTGTCTTCTGCTTTACGGTTACTTAAAACAACAATTTCGTATTTACCGCTATTAGCATGTTTTAATAGTTCTTCTTTTGCATTACCACGAACAATTATTTGGTCATAATCAATACCATAATCTTCTAAAGCTTTGCGTGTTTTTTCCAATCGCTTGCTTCGTTCTTCAGTAAGTTTGTTTAAATGAACACCTGCTTTAATTGATGCTTGAGCATCTTGTTCGCTGATTGCGTTTAAAACTGTTACGACTGTACCTTCGCCAGCTAATTTAGACACTTCTTTTAGTGCTTTTTCATTTTTTAACTGAGTGTCTACACCAAGTAATATATTTTTATACATTAGTACATCCCTCCTCACTTACATTCTAATAAATAATAATGGATTTTTCCATTTAAAATTAAAGATTTTGTGATCTTTGTGTTTGTTGTATATTTTCAAAAAATAAAATAGGTGAAACGATCATTATTTCATTTCACTTCAATGCTTTTTATCCAAAATAAAGTTATAATGTAGTTAATACTGTTCGAAAAGAAGAGGTAAAGAATGACAAAACATGAACAAATTTTAGATTATATTGAATCGTTATCTATAGGCTCTAAAATTTCGGTGCGTAAAATCGCTAAATTTTTAAACGTATCTGAAGGGACAGCATATCGTGCAATTAAAGATGCTGATAAAATGGGCATGGTCGCAACGATAGATCGTGTTGGTACGGTTCGAATCGAAAAACGTAATCGTAATGAAATTGAACATTTAACTTTTAATGAAATTGTCAATATTATTGATGGCCAAGTGTTAGGTGGCAATAAAGGTATCACTAAGATGGTATCTAAATTTGCAATTGGAGCAATGGAACTCAAAGATATTTTAAAATATATTGGTCCAAAGACATTATTGATTGTCGGAAATCGCGAAGATGTGCAGATTGAAGCTTTAAAAAGAGGTACGGCTATATTAATTACTGGTGGATTTAAGCCATCTAATAAAGTTATTAATTTTGCGAATGAACATGATTTACCTGTTCTATCATCAAGTTATGATACATTCCTAGTTGCAAATATTATCAACAAAGCACTTTTTAATCAGAAAATACGAAAAGATATCTTAATAGTTCAAGATATAATGACGCCATTAGATGATTTATCTGTGCTGTTTGATACGATGAAAATAGCAGATTATAAGCGTATGGCGAATCGAACTGGCCATACAAGATTTCCGGTAGTCAATGAGTCTTATAAATTAGTAGGTATTGTAACAAGTCGAGAGATGATTAATACAAAGGACGACGACGAAATAGATAAAGTGATGACGCGAAATCCTATTTATGTAAATGCTATGAGTACAGTAGCAAGTTGTGCGCATATGATGATTTGGGAAGGTATTGAATTGATTCCTGTCGTTTCGAGTAATAAAAAGACAGTGGGTGTGATTAATAGACAAGATGTTTTAAAGTCTATGCAACTTTTAGGAAGACAGCCTCAGATGGGTGAAACAATTAACGATCAAATCGCCAAATATATAACAATGAATCAAGATGGAATTACAGTAGAAGTTTCACCACTTTTAATCAATCATTACGGAACAGTAAGTAAAGCGGCATTTGTAAGTATTATAGAAGAAACAATACAATATGAAATGCGTAAATTTAAAAAAGGTAATGTCATGATAGAGAACTTAAATATCGTGTATATTAAAACAGTACCTATTGAATCACATATAACAGTGCGCTTTGGCATACTAGACGTCGGAAGAAACTTCGCCAAAATAGAAGTGAACATGCATAGTCAAAACGACAAAGTAGCGAGCGCTCTCGTGATATGCCAAATGTTTGACGAAGTATAGGAACTTAGCAGAGAAAATAGGCATAAGATAGATTTCGCACAAACGTTGGAGCCCAACTTGCACATTATAGTAAGCTGACATTACGTCAGCTTCTGTGTTGTGGCCCATCCCAACTTGCATTGTTTGTAGAATTTCTTTTCGAAATTCTCTATGTTGGGGCCCCTGAACTAAATAGTATGAAAATATATATCTAAATAATTAAAACGGGCAAATAGTTTAATATGGTAGTAACAATTTTTATAATTTAGATATTTTGATATAGACTAATGCTTAAATTAAGCAACTTTTCTAAAAAAGGGAGTATGAAAATGATTAGTACTTTGAATGAAATTATGAAATGTATCGAAGACAACGATACAATTATTATACACAGACATGTTAGACCAGATCCTGATGCATATGGTTCACAACTTGGTTTAAAATACTATATTCAGCAGAAATTTCCGCAAAAGCAAGTATTTGCAGTGGGTGAAGCGGAATCATCATTAAGTTTTATTGGAGAGTTAGATAACATTGATGATAAAACATATCAAGATGCGCTTGTAATTGTATGTGATACTGCCAATGCTCCACGAATTGACGATGAACGTTATAGTACAGGTCGTAAACTTATTAAAATAGATCATCATCCTGCAGTTGATCAGTATGGTGATATTAATTTAGTTAATACGAACGCGTCATCTACAAGTGAAATCATTTACGATTTAATCTCACATTTTAATGATGAAGCAATTGTTAATAAAGATATCGCGAGCGTTTTATATCTTGGTATCGTCGGTGATACTGGGCGATTCCTTTTTAACAATACCTCAGAACATACTATGGAAATTGCTGGAAAGTTAATTGGGCATGATATTGATCATAATGCGCTTTTAAATAAAATGATGGAGAAGGATCCAAAAATGTTGCCGTTTCAAGGTTATGTTTTACAACATTTCGAACTTATGGGTGATGGATTCTGCCAAGTTAAAATAACTGAAGATGTATTGGAGCAATTCGGTATTCAGCCAAATGAAGCATCTCAGTTTGTTAATACAATTGCTGACATCAAAGGCTTGAAAATATGGGTGTTTGCAGTTGATGAGGGTAGTGAAATAAGATGTCGCTTACGCTCTAAAGGGCAATTGATTATTAATGATATTGCGCAAGATTTTGGTGGCGGTGGTCATCCGAATGCGTCAGGAGTTTCAGTGGACAGCTGGGATGAATTTGAGCAACTTGCTACAGCTTTACGCACAAAACTTAACTAATAGAAAGGAGCCATTCAATCATGGTGGCATATTTAAATATTCATACGGCTTATGATTTGTTAAATTCAAGCTTAAAAATAGAAGATGCCGTAAGACTTGCTGTGTCTGAAAATGTTGATGCACTTGCCATAACTGACACCAATGTATTGTATGGCTTTCCTAAATTTTATGATACATGTATTGCCAATAATATAAAGTCGATTTTTGGTATGACAATATACGTGACAAATGGATTAAATACAGTCGAAACAGTTGTTCTAGCTAAAAATAATGATGGGTTAAAAGATTTGTATCAACTATCATCGGAAATAAAAATGAATGCATTAGAACATGTGTCGTTTGAATTATTAAAACGATTTTCTAACAATATGATTATCATTTTTAAAAATGTTGCAGACGAACATCGTGACATTGTTCAAGTTTTTGATTCGCATGAAGATACGTATTTAGATCATCGAAGTGTTTTAGTTCAGGGTATAAAGCACGTATGGATTCAAAATGTTTGTTACCAAACACGTCAAGATGCAGATACAATTTCTGCACTCGCAGCGATAAGAGACAATACAAAATTAGACTTAATTCATGATCAAGAAGATTTTGGTGCGCATTTTTTAACTGAAAATGAGATTCAGCAACTTGATGTGAATCAAGAATATTTAACGCAGGTTGATGTTATAGCTCAAAAGTGTAATGCAGAATTAAAATATCATCAATCTCTACTTCCTCAATATCAGACACCTAATGATGAATCAGCTAAAAAATATTTGTGGCGTGTCTTAGTTACACAATTAAAAAAATTAGAACTTAATTATGACGTCTATTTAGAGCGATTGAAATATGAGTATAAAGTTATTACTAATATGGGTTTTGAAGATTATTTCTTAATAGTAAGTGACTTAATCCATTATGCGAAGACACATGATGTGATGGTAGGTCCAGGTCGTGGTTCTTCAGCTGGCTCACTGGTCAGTTATTTATTGGGAATTACAACGATTGATCCTATTAAATTCAATCTATTATTTGAACGCTTTTTAAACCCAGAACGTGTAACAATGCCTGATATTGATATTGACTTTGAAGATACACGCCGAGAAAGGGTCATTCAGTACGTCCAAGAAAAATATGGCGAGCTACATGTATCTGGAATTGTGACTTTCGGTCATCTGCTTGCAAGAGCGGTTGCTAGAGATGTTGGACGAATTATGGGGTTTGATGAAGTTACATTAAATGAAATTTCAAGTTTAATCCCACATAAATTAGGAATTACACTTGATGAAGCATATCAAATTGACGATTTTAAAAAGTTTGTACATCGAAACCATCGACATGAACGCTGGTTCAGTATTTGTAAAAAGTTAGAAGGTTTACCAAGACATACATCTACTCATGCGGCAGGAATTATTATTAATGACCACCCATTATATGAATATGCCCCTTTAACGAAAGGGGATACAGGATTATTAACGCAATGGACAATGACTGAAGCCGAACGAATTGGGTTATTAAAAATAGATTTTCTAGGGTTGAGAAACTTATCGATTATTCATCAAATCTTAACACAAGTCAAAAAAGATTTAGGTATTAATATTGATATCGAAAATATTCCGTTCGATGATCAAAAAGTGTTTGAATTGTTGTCGCAAGGAGATACAACTGGCATATTCCAATTAGAGTCTGACGGTGTAAGAAGTGTATTAAAAAAATTAAAGCCGGAACACTTTGAAGATATTGTGGCTGTAACTTCTTTGTATAGACCAGGTCCAATGGAAGAAATTCCAACTTACATTACAAGAAGACATGATCCAAGCAAAGTTCAATATTTACATCCACATTTAGAACCTATATTAAAAAATACTTACGGTGTTATTATTTATCAAGAGCAAATTATGCAAATAGCGAGCACATTTGCAAACTTCAGTTATGGTGAAGCGGATATTTTAAGAAGAGCAATGAGTAAAAAAAATAGAGCTGTTCTTGAAAGTGAGCGTCAACATTTTATAGAAGGTGCAAAGCAAAATGGTTATCACGAAGACATTAGTAAGCAAATATTTGATTTGATTCTGAAATTTGCTGATTATGGTTTTCCTAGAGCACATGCTGTCAGCTATTCTAAAATTGCATACATTATGAGCTATTTAAAAGTCCGTTATCCAAATTATTTTTACGCAAACATTTTAAGTAATGTTATTGGAAGTGAGAAGAAAACTGCTCAAATGATAGAAGAAGCAAAAAAACAAGGTATCACTATATTGCCACCGAACATTAACGAAAGTCATTGGTTTTATAAACCTTCCCAAGAAGGCATTTATTTATCAATTGGTACAATTAAAGGTGTTGGTTATCAAAGTGTGAAAGTGATTGTTGATGAACGTTATCAGAACGGCAAATTTAAAGATTTCTTTGATTTTGCTAGACGTATACCAAAGCGAGTCAAAACGAGAAAGTTACTTGAAGCACTGATTTTAGTGGGAGCGTTTGATGCTTTTGGTAAAACACGTTCAACGTTGTTGCAAGCTATTGATCAAGTGTTGGATGGCGATTTAAACATTGAACAAGATGGTTTTTTATTTGATATTTTAACGCCAAAACAGATGTATGAAGATAAAGAAGAATTGCCTGATGCACTTATTAGTCAGTACGAAAAAGAATATTTAGGATTTTATGTTTCGCAACACCCAGTAGATAAAAAGTTTGTTGCCAAACAATATTTAACGATATTTAAATTGAGTAACGCACAGAATAATAAGCCTATATTAGTTCAGTTTGATAAAGTTAAACAAATCCGAACTAAAAATGGCCAAAATATGGCATTCGTCACATTAAATGATGGCATCGAAACTTTAGATGGTGTGATTTTCCCTAATCAGTTTAAAAAGTACGAAGAGTTGTTATCACATAATGACTTGTTTATAGTTAGCGGGAAATTTGATCTTAGAAAGCAACAACGTCAATTAATTATAAATGAGATTCAGACATTAGCCACTTTTGAAGAACAAAAATTAGCATTTGCCAAACAAATTATAATTAGAAATAAATCACATATAGATGCGTTTGAAGAGGCGATTAAAGCTACGAAAGAGAATGCTAATGATGTTGTGTTATCCTTTTATGATGAAACGATTAAACAAATGACTACTTTAGGCTATATTAATCAAAAAGATAGTATGTTTAATAATTTTATACAATCCTTTAACCCTAGTGATATTAGGCTTATATAACTTTTATCAACTAATAAATTATGATATAGTAAACTGATGGTTAGATATTTTTTAACCATCAGTTTGCGTTTATATTAGTTTTTTATGCTTATTATTTTTATGAGTTTCACTTTACATTATTGATTAATCCATAAGAATAATTAGCACAAAAAGCAGTATACATAAATTGAGTAAAGAATTTTGTCGATATATCGTGCGAAAAAATAATAACTTTTTGATATATTAGTTTTTGCTATCCATTATAATAATTAAAGGTATATCTTTAGATAGTATGGTTTAATGTATCTTTATATATATTATTTTATTATCGTTTATCGCTATTGGTGTTACATAATTAAAACCATAAATTCTTACTCATTCAGATTTACCCAATATTTTTACTTTTATAATGTAATGCGTTTTATCCAAGTTATTTTTTTAAAAATAAATATTGAATTAGGGGCTGATTTCATGTCATTAAGAGATGAAGCATTGGAAATGCACAAACGTAATCAAGGTAAATTAGAAGTTAAACCAAATGTAAAAGTTACTAATAAAGAGGAATTAAGTTTAGCATATTCACCTGGCGTTGCTGAACCGTGTAAAGATATATATGAAGATAAAAGAAAAGTGTATGATTACACAATCAAAGGGAATACAGTTGCAGTTATTACTGATGGAACAGCGGTATTAGGTTTAGGTAACATTGGACCTGAAGCAAGTATTCCTGTAATGGAAGGTAAAGCAGTATTATTCAAAAGCTTCGCTGGTATCAATGGGATGCCTATTGCGTTAAATACAACTGATACCGAAGAAATCATTAAAACAGTTAAGTTGTTAGAACCTAATTATGGTGGTATTAATTTAGAGGATATTTCGGCACCACGTTGTTTTGAAATTGAAGAACGATTGAAAAAAGAAACTAATATTCCGGTATTCCATGACGATCAACATGGTACAGCAATTGTAACAATGGCAGGTTTGGTAAATGCATTGAGAGTTGTTAACAAAGATATTGCTAAAATAAAAGTTGTACTAAATGGTGCTGGTGCAGCAGGAATAGCCATTGTTAAATTACTATACGCGTATGGTGTAAGAAATATGGTTATGTGTGACTCAAGAGGCGCAATTTTTGAAGGACGTTCATATGGTATGAATCCTACGAAAGATGTTGTAGCTAAATGGACAAATAAAGATAAGATTGAAGGGTCTTTAGAAGAAGTCGTAAAAGACGCAGATGTATTTATCGGAGTTTCTGTAGCTAATGCGCTGTCACAAGATATGGTTAAGAGTATGGCAGATAATCCAATTATATTTGCAATGGCTAATCCAAATCCTGAAATAATACCTGATGATGCCAAAGCGGCAGGTGCACGCGTTGTTGGTACTGGACGTTCAGATTATCCTAACCAAATTAATAATGTATTAGCTTTCCCTGGTATTTTTAGAGGTGCATTAGAGGTTGAAGCTACACATATAAATGAAGAAATGAAAAAAGCAGCTGTAGAAGCGATTGCTGATTTAATCGATAGTTCTGAATTAAATGAAGACTACTGTATCCCAGGACCGTTTGATAAACGTGTAGCGCCATCAGTTGCTCGTAATGTTGCTAAAGCGGCAATGGAATCTGGAGTAGCTAGGATTGAAGTTGATCCGCAAGATGTGTATGATAAAACAATGAAACTTACAGATTTACAATAAAAATAATTAACGTTTAATTAAATTGCTTAAAAGTTAGCAATAAAGATTCATTAAAATGATGAAAATGAAAGTTTATGATAAACATTCAACAGTCAAACGAATATAAATCAAATAAATTTAAACCCGTTTTTAACTGGTCAAGTTCAGTTTAAGGCTCTAAATGGTTAGAACAGAGGTTATTTGGAGGTTTTCCTATGTTTAAAGATTTTTTTAATCGAACAAAGAAAAAGAAATATCTTACAGTACAAGACTCTAAAAATAATGATGTGCCTGCAGGTATTATGACTAAGTGTCCAAAGTGTAAGAAAATTATGTACACAAAAGAATTAGCTGAAAATTTAAATGTGTGCTTTAATTGTGATCATCATATTGCTTTAACTGCGTATAAACGTATAGAAGCAATTTCTGATGAAGGATCATTTACAGAATTCGATAAGGGAATGACCTCTGCGAATCCATTAGATTTTCCAAGTTATTTAGAAAAAATTGAAAAGGACCAACAAAAGACAGGTCTTAAAGAAGCAGTTGTGACTGGTACAGCGCAACTAGATGGTATGAAATTTGGCGTTGCTGTCATGGATTCACGTTTTAGAATGGGAAGTATGGGATCGGTTATCGGTGAAAAGATATGTCGCATCATTGATTACTGCACTGAGAACCGTTTACCATTTATTCTTTTCTCTGCAAGTGGTGGTGCACGTATGCAAGAAGGTATTATTTCCTTGATGCAAATGGGTAAAACCAGTGTATCTTTAAAACGTCATTCTGACGCTGGACTATTATATATATCATATTTAACACATCCAACTACTGGTGGTGTATCTGCAAGCTTTGCATCAGTTGGTGATATAAATTTAAGTGAGCCAAAAGCGTTGATAGGTTTTGCAGGTCGTCGAGTTATTGAACAGACAATAAACGAAAAATTGCCAGATGATTTCCAAACTGCAGAATTTTTATTAGAGCATGGACAATTGGACAAAGTTGTACATCGTAATGATATGCGTCAAACATTGTCTGAAATTCTAAAAATCCATCAAGAGGTGACTAAATAATGTTAGATTTTGAAAAACCACTTTTTGAAATTCGAAATAAAATTGAATCTTTGAAAGAATCTCAAGATAAAAATGATGTGGATTTACAAGAAGAAATTGACATGCTTGAAGCGTCATTGGAACGAGAAACTAAAAAAATATATACAAATCTAAAACCATGGGATCGTGTGCAAATTGCGCGTTTGCAAGAAAGACCTACGACCCTAGATTATATTCCATATATCTTTGATTCGTTTATGGAACTTCATGGTGATCGTAATTTTAGAGATGATCCAGCAATGATTGGTGGCATTGGCTTTTTAAATGGTCGCGCTGTTACGGTTATTGGACAACAACGCGGAAAAGATACAAAAGATAATATTTATCGAAATTTTGGTATGTCGCATCCAGAAGGTTATCGAAAAGCATTACGTTTAATGAAACAAGCTGAAAAGTTCAATCGTCCTATCTTTACATTTATAGATACAAAAGGTGCATATCCTGGTAAAGCTGCGGAAGAACGTGGACAAAGTGAATCTATCGCAACAAATTTGATTGAGATGGCTTCACTAAAAGTACCAGTTATTGCGATTGTCATTGGTGAAGGTGGCAGTGGAGGTGCTCTAGGTATTGGTATTGCCAATAAAGTATTGATGTTAGAGAATAGTACTTACTCTGTTATATCTCCTGAAGGTGCAGCGGCATTATTATGGAAAGACAGTAATTTGGCTAAAATTGCAGCTGAAACAATGAAAATTACTGCCCATGATATTAAGCAATTAGGTATTATAGATGATGTCATTTCTGAACCACTTGGCGGTGCACATAAAGATATTGAACAGCAAGCTTTAGCTATTAAATCAGCGTTTGTTGAACAGTTAGATTCACTTGAGTCATTATCACGTGATGAAATTGCTAATGATCGGTTTGAAAAATTCAGAAATATCGGTTCTTATATAGAATAATCAACTTGAGCATTTTTATGTTAAATCGATACTGGGTTTTACCATAAATTGAAGTACATTAGAACAATAATTTAATATTTAGATACTGAATTTTAACTAAGATTAGTAGTCAAAATTGTGGCTACTAATCTTTTTTTAATTAAGTTAAAATAAAATTCAATATTTAAAACGTTTACATCAATTCAATACATTAGTTTTGATGGAATGACATATCAATTTGTGGTAATTTAGAGTTAAAGATAAATCAGTTATAGAAAGGTATGTCGTCATGAAGAAAATTGCAGTTTTAACTAGTGGTGGAGATTCACCTGGAATGAATGCTGCGGTAAGAGCAGTTGTTCGTACAGCAATTTACAATGAAATTGAAGTTTATGGTGTGTATCATGGTTACCAAGGATTGTTAAATGATGATATTCATAAACTTGAATTAGGATCAGTTGGGGATACGATTCAGCGTGGAGGTACATTCTTGTATTCAGCAAGATGTCCAGAGTTTAAGGAGCAAGAAGTACGTAAAGTTGCAATCGAAAACTTACGTAAAAGAGGGATTGAGGGCCTTGTAGTTATTGGTGGTGACGGTAGTTATCGCGGTGCACAACGCATCAGTGAGGAATGTAAAGAAATTCAAACTATCGGTATTCCTGGTACGATTGACAATGATATCAATGGTACTGATTTTACAATTGGATTTGACACAGCATTAAATACGATTATTGGCTTAGTCGACAAAATTAGAGATACTGCGTCAAGTCACGCACGAACATTTATCATTGAAGCAATGGGCCGTGATTGTGGAGATCTAGCATTATGGGCTGGATTATCAGTTGGTGCTGAGACAATTGTAGTACCAGAAGTGAAAACAGATATTAAAGAAATAGCTGATAAAATTGAACAAGGTATTAAACGTGGTAAGAAACACTCAATCGTTCTTGTAGCAGAAGGTTGCATGACTGCGCAAGATTGTCAAAAAGAATTATCACAATACATCAATGTTGATAATAGAGTGTCTGTGTTAGGTCACGTTCAACGTGGTGGTAGCCCAACAGGTGCGGATAGAGTTTTAGCATCACGTTTAGGTGGATATGCGGTAGACTTATTAATGCAAGGTGAAACAGCTAAGGGTGTTGGAATTAAGAACAATAAAATTGTAGCAACATCTTTTGATGAAATTTTTGATGGTAAAGATCATAAATTTGATTATAGTCTATATGAACTTGCTAACAAGTTATCTATATAAGATTTCAGGAGGAATTATAAAATGAGAAAAACTAAAATTGTATGTACAATTGGACCAGCTTCAGAATCAGAAGAAATGATTGAGAAATTAATCAATGCTGGTATGAACGTTGCACGATTAAACTTTTCACATGGTAGTCATGAAGAGCATAAAGGTAGAATTGATACAATTCGTAAAGTAGCTAAAAGATTAGACAAAATTGTAGCAATTTTATTAGATACGAAAGGTCCAGAAATTCGTACGCATAATATGAAAGACGGTATCATTGAACTTGAACGTGGTAACGAAGTTATTGTTAGCATGAATGAAGTTGAAGGAACACCGGAAAAGTTCTCAGTAACATATGAAAACTTAATTAACGATGTTCAAGTAGGTTCATACATTTTACTTGATGATGGCTTAATTGAATTACAAGTTAAAGATATTGACCATGCTAAAAAAGAAGTTAAATGTGATATTTTAAACTCTGGTGAGCTTAAAAACAAAAAAGGTGTTAACTTACCTGGTGTAAGAGTAAGTTTACCTGGTATTACAGAAAAAGATGCTGAAGATATCCGTTTCGGTATTAAAGAAAATGTTGACTTCATTGCAGCAAGTTTCGTACGTCGTCCTAGTGATGTTTTAGAAATTCGTGAAATTTTAGAAGAACAAAAAGCTAACATTTCAGTATTCCCTAAAATTGAAAACCAAGAAGGTATTGATAATATTGCGGAAATTCTTGAAGTGTCTGATGGTTTAATGGTTGCACGTGGTGACATGGGTGTTGAAATTCCACCTGAAAAAGTACCAATGGTTCAAAAAGATTTAATCAGACAATGTAACAAATTAGGTAAACCAGTTATTACAGCTACACAAATGTTAGATTCTATGCAACGTAACCCACGTGCTACACGTGCAGAAGCTAGTGACGTTGCCAACGCAATCTATGATGGTACAGATGCAGTAATGTTATCTGGTGAAACTGCTGCTGGTTTATATCCTGAAGAAGCTGTTAAAACAATGAGAAATATTGCTGTATCAGCTGAAGCAGCCCAAGATTACAAAAAGTTATTGTCAGATCGTACTAAATTAGTTGAAACTTCATTAGTGAATGCAATCGGTATTTCGGTTGCACATACAGCTTTAAACTTAAATGTTAAAGCAATTGTAGCTGCTACTGAAAGTGGTTCAACGGCACGTACTATCTCTAAATATCGTCCGCATTCAGACATTATTGCAGTGACTCCAAGTGAAGAAACTGCACGTCAATGTTCAATTGTTTGGGGTGTTCAACCTGTAGTTAAAAAAGGACGTAAGAGTACAGATGCATTGTTAAACAATGCAGTTGCAACAGCTGTTGAAACTGGTAGAGTAACTAATGGTGATTTAATCATTATTACTGCTGGTGTACCAACTGGTGAAACTGGAACTACTAATATGATGAAAATCCACCTAGTTGGTGACGAAATTGCTAATGGTCAAGGTATTGGACGTGGATCAGTTGTTGGAACTACGTTAGTTGCTGAAACTGTTAAAGATTTAGAAGGTAAAGATTTATCTGACAAAGTTATCGTTACTAACTCAATCGATGAAACTTTTGTACCTTATGTAGAAAAAGCTTTAGGCTTAATTACAGAAGAAAATGGTATTACATCACCAAGTGCAATTGTTGGTTTAGAAAAAGGTATTCCAACAGTTGTAGGTGTAGAAAAAGCTGTTAAAAACATAAGCAATAACATGTTAGTTACGATTGATGCTGCTCAAGGTAAAATCTTTGAAGGATATGCAAACGTACTATAATTTATAAATAAAGACGTCTTTCCATTTATCAACTATGGAAAGACGTTTTTTTGGTTTATCTGGTATTTTATGACTCAATTAATAGGTTATTTGATAAAGATAATGTATGAATAGCAATCTATATAAATATTTATATCTTTTATACATGTACATTATCAGCTTTAAACTTTCACTCATTTTACTTTGGAAAGTTATTATAAAATAGAAATATGGATGTATTTCTGAAATGATACATTATTAAATAGATGAGAAAGTAAAAGTATTGAGCCAAGTTCGCAATTTAATATATAAGTTGCATATAAAAACCCCTGTTGAACTTTAATATATTCAACAGGGGTAAAACTTGTTATTAGTTATTTGATTTAGCAGCGATACGTTTATATCTTAAGTACATAAATCCTAATAGTATAAACCAAATGGGAATAAAGTATATCGCACGTCTTGTTTCAACATTGATAAACAATAGGCCAAACACAAAAATAAAGAATACAAAAATGAGATAGCCCATATATTTTCCGCCAAATAATTTATACGTAGCCTTTTTATGAAGGTCTGGATTTTTACGACTATAATTGATATAAGCGATGATAATCAGTCCCCAAACAACTAAGAATAATACTGTAGAGATTGTTGTCACATACGTAAATACCTTAGTAGCATCAGGGAAAATATAGTTTAATAATGCTGCCACGAGTAACAATGCCGATGAAGCAAAGATTGCTACATGTGGAACGCCATACTTATTCGTCTTAGAGAAATTCGGTGGTGCTTGTTGTTGACTTGATAAACCGAACAGCATACGACTATTCGAGAAAATACCACTGTTACATGATGAAGCAGCAGCAGTTAGTACTACAAAATTAATCAAGCCTGCAGCAAATGGAATTCCAATTAATGCGAACAATTTTACGAATGGACTGTTATCAGGATCAACTTGTTGCCAAGGAATAATCGACATGATAACCGCTAGAGCACCGACATAAAATATTAAAATTCTAATAGGAACACTATTAATAGCTTTTGGTATTGTTTTAACAGGATTTTTCGTTTCACCTGCCGTAACACCAATCATTTCGATTCCCACGAATGAGAATAAGGCCATTTGGAATGACATAAAGAATCCAGATGCTCCTTTAGGGAATACACCGTGCTCGTATAGGTTTGTGAAACTCGCATGTCCAAATTGAGTTTTATATGCAAATAGAATCATAACGAAACCTACGACAATTAAACCAATGATTGTTGCTATTTTAATGATAGAGAACCAAAATTCTAACTCTCCAAATAGTCTCGCACTCAATAAGTTAAAAGACATTAATAACAATACGCAAAAAAGTGCACTAATCCAGTTTGGAATTTCTGGGAACCAGAAGCTTACATACTTTGCTACAGCTGTTACTTCAGCCATACCTGTAATAATCCAACAGAACCAGTATGTCCAACCGGTTACGAATCCTGCAAAAGGCCCAATGTATGTATTGGTTACATCTGCGAAAGATTTAAATTCAGTATTTTGAATGATGATTTCACCTAAACCTCGCATAAACATAAATAACATAAATCCAATAATGATATATGTTAGTAATATAGAAGGGCCAGTTAATGCAATCGTTTGACCAGCGCCTAAGAATAAGCCTGTACCAATTGCGCCACCAATAGCAATTAATTGAATGTGGCGATTGCTCAGTTCCCTTTGTAATTTTTCAGCCATAATACATCTCCCTTAAATATAGATATGTTTATTATGCACTTATATTAGGATATATACAATTATTTTCGGTAAAAATGTGTAAAATTCCATGTTAATATACTTTGGATTTTATAATCATATATAATAACCAATTGAAAATTTTATTCTATGCTAAAAGTTGGTGATGAATATAATCTTGAAAAAGCTTTAATAGAGCTATTTGTGGCTATTCTGTGACATTTACATAGAATTCCAAAATAATTGTTGCACATATAATGCCAGTTTTTATATTTCACAAACGAATAACGTTTAGCTATAATATTAGTTGAAAGCCATTTCATAAAGAAACAGTAAAGGGGAAATTTATCATGGCAGAATTACAAAGAGGTTTAGAAGGGGTTATCGCAGCGGAGACTAAGATAAGTTCAATTATTGAAAGTCAATTAACATATGCCGGCTATGATATTGATGATCTAGCTGAAAACGCGCAATTTGAAGAAGTCATTTTCCTATTATGGAATTACAGATTGCCAAATGAAGAAGAGCTAGCTCATTTAAAGGGGAAATTAAATCAATACATGACATTAAATCCTCGTGTGTATACACATTTTGAGGAGTATGTTACAGATCACGTGCATCCAATGACAGCATTACGTACGTCATTATCATATATTGCACATTTCGATCCTGATGCAGAAAATGAATCAGATGAAAATCGTTATGAAAGAGCAATGCGTATACAGGCTAAAGTAGCATCATTAGTTACAGCGTTTGCTCGAGTAAGACAAGATAAAGAACCACTTAAGCCTAATCCTGACTTAAGTTATGCGGCAAACTTCCTATATATGTTACGTGGGGAATTACCAACAGATATAGAAGTAGAAGCCTTCAATAAAGCACTTATTTTACACGCTGATCATGAGTTGAACGCATCTGCATTTACAGCACGTTGTGCGGTATCATCATTGTCAGATATGTACTCAGGTATTGTAGCAGCTGTAGGTTCTCTGAAAGGGCCATTACATGGTGGTGCAAACGAACAAGTTATGACGATGTTATCTGAGATTGGGTCAATTGAAAATGTTGATGCTTACTTAGATGAAAAATTTGCGAATAAAGATAAAGTAATGGGCTTCGGTCATCGTGTATATAAAGATGGTGATCCTAGAGCGAAATATTTAAGAGAAATGAGCCGTCAAATTACGAAAGACGCTGGTCGTGAAGAATTATTTGAAATGTCAGTGAAAATGGAAAAACGTATGGCAGAAGAAAAAGGATTAATTCCTAATGTTGATTTTTATAGTGCGAGTGTTTATCACTGTATGGAAATACCTCATGATTTATTCACGCCAATCTTTGCTGTAAGTCGTTCTGCAGGATGGATTGCTCATATTTTAGAACAATATAAAGATAATAGAATTATGCGTCCTAGAGCAAAATATATTGGCGAAACGAATCGTAAGTATATTCCGCTTGAAGAAAGAAAATAATCGATACAAATTAAAAATGAAGATGTAAAATTTGGAGGTAAAATAACTATGACTGCAGAAAAAATTACTCAAGGAACTGAAGGATTAAACGTACCTAATGAACCAATTATCCCATTTATTATCGGTGATGGAATTGGACCGGATATTTGGAAGGCAGCAAGCCGAGTGATAGATGCTGCTGTTGAGAAAGCTTATAATGGCGAAAAACGCATTGAATGGAAAGAAGTGCTAGCTGGCCAAAAAGCATTTGATACAACTGGCGAATGGTTACCTCAAGAAACACTTGATACAATTAAAGAATATTTAATTGCTGTTAAAGGACCTTTAACAACACCAATTGGTGGTGGTATTAGATCATTAAATGTGGCTTTACGCCAAGAATTAGATTTATTTACTTGTTTAAGACCGGTACGTTGGTTTAAAGGAGTACCATCACCTGTTAAACGTCCACAAGATGTTGATATGGTTATTTTCCGTGAAAATACTGAAGACATTTATGCTGGTATTGAATTTAAAGAAGGTACAACAGAAGTTAAAAAGGTAATTGACTTCTTACAAAACGAAATGGGTGCGACAAACATTCGATTCCCAGAAACTTCAGGTATTGGTATTAAACCAGTTTCTAAAGAAGGTACTGAGCGATTAGTTAGAGCAGCTATTCAATATGCTATCGATAATAACCGTAAATCAGTTACTTTAGTTCATAAAGGTAATATTATGAAATTTACAGAAGGCTCATTTAAGCAGTGGGGTTACGATTTAGCATTAACTGAATTTGGTGATCAAGTATTTACTTGGCAACAATATGACGAAATTGTTGAAAAAGAAGGCAGAGATGCTGCTAATTCTGCACAAGAAAAAGCTGAAAAAGAAGGCAAGATTATCATTAAAGATTCTATTGCTGACATTTTCTTACAACAAATTTTAACTCGTCCAGCTGAGCATGATGTTGTAGCAACTATGAACTTGAATGGTGACTATATTTCAGATGCTTTAGCTGCACAAGTTGGTGGTATTGGTATTGCGCCAGGTGCAAACATTAATTATGAAACAGGTCATGCTATTTTTGAAGCAACACATGGTACAGCTCCAAAATATGCAGGTTTAAATAAAGTGAATCCATCTTCAGTAATTTTAAGTTCTGTATTAATGTTAGAACATTTAGGATGGCAAGAAGCGGCAGATAAGATTACAGATTCAATTGAAGATACAATTGCTTCAAAAGTTGTTACTTATGACTTTGCCCGTTTAATGGATGGTGCTGAAGAAGTTTCTACATCAGCATTTGCAGATGAATTGATTAAAAATTTAAAATAAATACTAATTATTTAGGTGAGTCTAGCTACTTTAATTGCTAGGTTCGCCTTTTTAAATGAATTGAAGTTGGCAGCAGGACAGAAATAATAAAGAGTCACTAATGATTGATTATATAGTGTTTCTTACACATTAGACAAAGCGATTGTGTACATAAGTTTAGGAATAAATGAGTAAAACTCATGCATAGGTAGTGGCATAGAAATGATATTTTCACAAAGTTTATTTCGTTGTCCCAGAGTAAGTCATGTAAATTATAGAAGGAAATATAAGAAGTATTTTATTTATGTGTAAAGTAATGTAAAAAATGTGTAAAGATAATGTGTAGGATGTTATTTTTATAAATAGTTCGGTTATAATGTAAATATAATTATAAGTTAGGGAGGCATACCATGTCGCAAAAAGTGTTGGTAGTAGATGACGAACATTCAATCGTAACATTACTTAAATATAACTTAGAAACAGCTGGTTATGAAGTTGTTGTCGCATTTGATGGTGATGAGGCTTTAGAAAAGGTGGAAAATGAACAGCCAGATTTAATTATTTTAGATGTTATGCTACCTAAAAAAGATGGCATTGACGTATGTAAGACTGTAAGAACAAATAAAAATTTAGTCCCTATATTAATGTTAACGGCGAAAAATGATGAATTTGATCGGGTATTAGGTTTAGAATTAGGTGCCGATGACTATATGACTAAGCCTTTTTCACCTAGAGAAGTTGTTGCCCGTGTGAAAGCCATTTTAAGACGTTCTCAATTTGTAAAAGAAGTAGAAGAGATTGACGATGATATTACCATCGGATCGATACGTATTAGACCCGATTATTTTGAAGTATATAAGCATAATGAGCTATTGGAGCTAACACCGAAAGAATTTGAACTGTTGCTTTATTTGATAGAAAGACAAGGCAGAGTCATTACGAGAGAGCATATGTTAAATACGGTATGGAATTATGAATTTGCAGGAGACTCAAGAATTGTTGATGTACATATCAGTCATTTAAGAGATAAATTAGAAGATAATCCTAAGAAGCCACAACTTATTAAAACTGTGCGTGGCTTAGGCTATAAATTGGAAAGACCTAAAGAACAATGATGAAGTTTCACCACCGCTTAATGTTATTGATAAGCAGTATATTAATTATCAGTTTTGTTACATTAGGCATTATTATTCACGCTTCCATCACATATGTGTTATCAGAAAAACACGAACAAGCTCTAGCAACAGATGCAAGATCATATATTTATTTAGTCCAAGATAATGAGATTGATAAAGTTAAAGAAATTGTAAAACAGCAAAATATAGATTTATTGATAACTAAAAATGATAAAAAGGTGTTTAGTAGTGGCAAACTGAAAGCCACTCAAAATAGTGATAGCTATATTCAAAAAAAGGACGTTTTTATTTTTAATAAGAAGGTTAACGGTTATCATGTATGGATTAAAGGTTACAATAACGATATTACAGAAATGCATTGGACGTTGTGGAAATATCTTATTTTGACATGTTTAGTTGTACTCATTTGTCTGTATTTTGCAAGCCGTAGTTTTAAGCGTACATTAATCCGTCCCATTCAAGAAGTTACTTATGCAACACAATTGTTGGCAAATGGTTATTATCACATACGTGTACCTGAAAGTAATGTTATAGAAACTAAAGCGCTTTTTGTGTCTACCAATGATCTAGCACGACGCCTTCAAAAGCTTAATAATGAGCAAAAAATGCAATCCAATCGTTTAAAAACAACGATTGAAAATATTCCAAGTGCTATTTTAATGATAGATCGAAATGGAAAAATCGTTGTTGCAAATAAAGCGTATTATGAACAGTTCAACATCTCGCATAATATTGAACAAGTAGGCTATCACGGTTATGTTAATACTGAAATTGAGCAATTAATTTTAGAAAGTTTTAAAGTTGAAAAACCTATTTATGAACAATTGGAAGTTGCAATAAACCAAGTCCATGCCAAGTACTTTGATATTTCATGCGTTCCGATTTTAACTAGGTCTCAAAAAAGTTTGCAAGGGATTTTAGTTGTGATGCATGACATAACAAATCTGAAACAACTTGAAAATCTAAGACGTGAATTTGTAGCAAATGTTTCACATGAATTAAAAACACCTATTACTTCAATTAAGGGGTTTGCTGAAACGCTTATTGATGGTGCAAAAAATGATGCGGAATCATTAGACATGTTTTTAAACATAATTTTAAAAGAATCAAATCGAATAGAATCTTTAGTAACAGATCTGTTAGATTTATCGCATATTGAGCAACATACAGAGTTAGATACAGACTATATGAATTTATCAGATTTAACGCGGCGTATTATTGATAATATGATGACTCAAGCCAATCAAAAAAATATTTCCATTCATACTGATATTGAAAAAGATGTCATTGTTAAAGCACAAGAAAGTAAAATTGCTCAAGTTATCACGAATTTGTTAACGAATGCAATTAACTATTCTTATGAAGATGGAGATATTAACGTTCGTGTGTATCGAGATGACTTTCGTGTCATTTTCGAAGTACAAGATTTTGGTATAGGTATTAAATTAGAAGACCAACAACGTATTTTTGAAAGATTTTATAGAGTAGATAAAGCACGAAGTAGAGATTCTGGTGGGACAGGTCTTGGATTATCAATTACAAAGCATATAGTAGAGGCCCACCAAGGCAATATTGAAATGAATAGTCAAGTTGGCAAAGGCTCAACGTTCAAAGTTATTCTAAAAGATTATAAAGAATAAAAATTAAAGTGGTAACAGCGCGTGTATTTTTCACGAAGTTGTTGCTGCTTTTTTATTTCGTTCAAATCTCTATTGGTATTAAATTAGAGTTAATGAAGTGGAATAAATTCGGTTGTCAATTTTGTCATTTGCATATGTCGATTTGTAAGTTATAAGTAATAGATTGTTGTGAATCAAGCAATTTTATAATATATTTATTATAATAAAGAAATTTTAGTAACGCGCTTAAAATAGATGCTTAATTAAAAAGTAATAAGTTTTATTTGAACGGAAATAAATCTTAATTTAAACACTTGAATAGACAAGTGTAATCATTCGTCATAGAAAAAGACGAGGGGCGATTTAGATAAATTGTTGAAAGTAATATTAAATACCTTGTTTATCTAATTTGATTGAGGAAACATGCATAGGTGAAAATTAGAAATACATTAAAAATATTGAATTAATTTTTCGACCTACAAGTTGAGGAAAATTTAACTAGATTTGAGGATTAGCAAAGTGAAAACAATTCAATTACACAAGACAACTTTGATATTAATTGCGATATTATTGTTTTATACTTTTATGGGTATCTTACTACCACTCATGCACGATGATTTACAATGGTTTAGCAATTATAATACTGATATTTTAAAAGTAGGATTTGCATCACTTAATGGTCGCTATATCGGAAATATCTTTGAAATTATAGCTGTACATGTAAGCTGGTTACGTTGGCTTTCATATGGTCTCATTAGTATGGGCATCATTTGGATGATTATGCACATTACACGTTGTAAAGCGTGGACAAGCTATTATTTGTTAGCATTTTCTTTAATGTTAATTTTACCAAGTGCTATTTATGCAGATACATATGGCTGGTTTGCAGGATTTTATAATTATGCGACATCAACACTAATTTCACTCTTTATTATTTATTATTGTATTAATGCAATTATATATAAAGAAAAGCAGCCGGTAAGTGTTACTGTACTATTCTATGTTTTATGCTTCTTCGGTCAATTATTTATGGAGAATGTGACATTATTCCACTGTATCATTTTAATTTTAGCTTTTCTGTATGAATTTACTGCAAATCGAACACTTAATTATAAATTATTGTTTTCATTTATGATTGCTACTATAGGTACAATCATTATGTTTTCCAATCCAAATTATCGCAAAATTTTATTTGAAGGATCAGAATATCAACAAGTTTCAAATAATCAAGGTATCTTTTCAAAATTTGCAGAAATGATATCAACGTCACTTCCATATGGTGTCATTTTCAGTCAGATTATAATTTTAAGTATGATTGCAGCGCTTATTATTTATCTACTGCTTAGAAGTGATCGGTATGTACATTTAACAATATTAAAGCGTCGTATCATTATGATAGGATTTATCACTTTACCGCTTTATTATTTACTATTTTACAATCAGTTTTTATTAAATAAAAATACAGATATTGGATTGGTTGGTTTTGTGAACGTAATTGTATGTGGTTACTTTGCGTTTTCGATATTTGTAGGTATTTATTTGTCTATTAATGATCGTAAAACACAAATCACTTTATATTCCTTACTTATTGCAATATGTGTTTCGGCGTCGACACTAGTCATTGTTACTCCAATAGAACCAGGTAATTTTTTGATTGTTTATACGATACATGTAATCATTTTAATTATTTTATTAAAAGAATTTCGGAAATATAAGTCAATCAATGTTAATTTTATTAAAGTTGCATCACTAGTTTTAGCTATGATATATCTTAGTGCATTTATTTATGTTCATTATGAACATGAAAAAAGAGTTCAGTTATTAAAACAACAAATTAAAGATCATCCACGACAAGAGGTTTATACAGTGGAATCATTGCCGTTTGAACATTATATGCATCATCCGTCACCAATCAATAAAAATTACCAAGAGTGGTTTAATAATTATGAAGAATTACCGAAAATGACCAAAGTTAAATATATTCCATTTGGTTCTGACGATTCATAACTTATTCTTACCTATAAAAATTTAAAATAGCAGCATAAAAATATTAAAAAGTAGACATAATCATGAAATGATAATGTGCATCTCAAAAGTTGGACTTTTAACCTGACTTTATGGAGTGCTAATCAAGAACAATCATGATTATGTCATTTTTATTTTTTAGCTTAGTCTATATAGTCACTTGTTTTATTTGAAATTAGGTCGTGTATAAATACTCTATGAGATAGTTTCTTTAATTACGACATCACAGTCGAATATGCTAAAATATATATAAATTAGTTCTGGAGGTTAAAATTGTGAATAAATTAGTATTAATCGATGGTAATAGCTTAAGTTTTAGAGCTTTTTATGCATTACCTTTGTTATCAAACAAAGCAGGCATTCATACCAATGCAGTATATGGTTTTGCAATGTTACTAGAGAAGATTTTAAAAGAAGAAAAGCCAAATCATTTTTTAGTAGCGTTTGATGCAGGTAAAACGACTTTCAGACATGAAAAATATAGTGAATATAAAGGTGGACGCCAGAAAACGCCGCCTGAACTAAGTGAGCAATTTCCTTATATACGCCAATTATTAGATGCATATCATATTAAACGTTATGAATTAGATAACTATGAGGCAGATGATATTATCGGAACTTTAAGTAAAGAAGCAGATAAAGCGGGCTTTCAGACAATTATTATTACGGGAGACCGAGATTTAACACAACTTGCAACGGATAATGTAACCATTTATTACACTAAAAAAGGTGTTACTGATGTTGATCATTATACACCTGACTTTATTGCGGAAAAATACAACGGGTTAACACCTAATCAAATTATTGATATGAAAGGATTAATGGGAGATACTTCTGATAATATACCAGGTGTTGCAGGTGTTGGAGAGAAAACAGCAATAAAATTGCTAAACCAATTTGACACAGTAGAAGGTGTCTATGAACATTTAGATGAAATTTCAGGTAAAAAGTTAAAAGAGAAACTTCAAAATAGCAAAGAAGATGCATTAATGAGTAAAGAATTAGCAACGATTAATGTAGATAGTCCGATTGAAGTAAAACTTGAAGATACGTTAATGACTCATCAAGATGAACAACAAGAAAAAATCGAATTGTTTAAGAAGTTAGAATTCAAACAATTGTTGGCTGACATTGATCAATCAGCAAGCGTTGAAGATGCAATAGAAAAGACAATTGAAATTGAAACGTCTTTTGATAATGTTGATTTTACTTCATTGAAAGAAGCGGCCATCCATTTCGAATTAGACGGTGGTAACTATTTGCGAAATAATATTTTAAAATTCTCTTTATTTACAGGTGAGAAACATATTGTAATTAATGCGGATGACATAAATAATTATGCCGAACTAGTTTCATGGTTAGAAAATCCGAATACGAAAAAAGTCGTATATGATGCTAAAAAAACATATGTAGCATCACATAGATTGGGAATTGATATTCAAAATATTTCTTTCGATATTATGTTGGCCAGTTATATAATTGATCCATCTCGTACGATTAGTGATGTTCAATCAGTTGTTTCATTGTACGGTCAAAGTTTTGTGAAAGACGATGTGAGTATATATGGAAAAGGTAAGAAATTTAAGGTACCTGAAGATGATGTTTTAAATCCATATGTTGCTTCTATTACTGATGCAATTTACTTTGCGAAACCAAATATGGATAAACAATTAGAAGAATACAATCAGGTAGAACTCTTAGCTGATTTAGAGCTACCGCTAGCTAAGATTTTAAGTGAAATGGAAGAAATTGGTATATTTACAGATGTTCATGATTTAGAAGAAATGGAAAAAGAAATTCAAGAAAAATTAGACGTCTTGATTCGAAATATCCATGATGCAGCTGGTGAAGATTTTAATATAAATTCTCCTAAGCAATTAGGTGTTGTATTGTTTGAGACATTACAATTACCTGTTATTAAAAAGACGAAAACAGGATATTCTACTGCTGTAGATGTCTTAGAGCAATTGCAAGGTGAACATCCTATCATTGATTATATTTTAGAATATCGTCAATTATCTAAGTTACAGTCTACTTATGTTGAAGGATTGCAAAAGGTAATTAGTGATGATCAACGTATCCATACACGTTTTAACCAAACTTTAGCGCAAACTGGACGTTTATCAAGTGTAGATCCTAATTTACAAAATATTCCGGTTAGACTTGAAGAAGGGCGTAAAATAAGAAAAGCCTTTAAACCAACTTCAAAAGATAGCGTTATATTATCAGCAGATTATTCTCAAATTGAATTGCGTGTATTAGCACACATTACACAAGATGAGAGTATGAAAGAAGCATTTATCAACGGCGATGATATTCATACAGCAACTGCTATGAAAGTATTTGGTGTAGAAGCTGATCAAGTCGATAGTTTAATGCGTCGTCAAGCAAAAGCGGTTAACTTTGGAATTGTTTATGGGATAAGTGATTATGGTTTAAGTCAAAGTTTAGGTATTACTCGTAAAAAAGCAAAAGCATTCATTGATGATTATTTAGCTAGTTTCCCAGGTGTAAAACAATATATGTCTGATATTGTAAAAGATGCCAAAGCTTTAGGTTATGTGGAAACATTGCTACATCGTCGACGCTATATTCCTGATATTACGAGTCGTAACTTTAATTTACGCGGCTTTGCTGAACGTACTGCTATGAATACGCCAATACAAGGCAGTGCTGCAGATATCATTAAACTGGCAATGGTTAAATTTGCACAAAAAATGAAAGAGACAACATATCAAGCTAAACTATTATTACAAGTACACGATGAATTAATTTTTGAAGTACCTAAGTCAGAAGTAGATTCATTTAGTGAATTTGTAGAAGAGATAATGGAAAATGCATTGCAATTAGATGTTCCATTAAAAGTAGACTCAAGTTATGGTGCAACTTGGTATGATGCAAAATAAAGTGAGGTTAATGGTATGCCCGAATTACCAGAAGTAGAACATGTAAAAAGAGGAATTGAACCCTACGTTATAAATCAAAAAATTGAACACGTTAAATTTTCGGATAAAGTAATTGAAGGTAAAGCTCAAGGCAAGGAAACAATTATAAAAGGAATTGAATTAGATACTTTTAAAACTTTATCGGAAGGCTATACCATTACAAATGTAGAACGAAGAAGTAAATATATCGTTTTTCAGCTAGATAATAAACGAGAACAACGTACATTAATTAGTCATTTAGGTATGGCGGGTGGTTTTTTCATTGTAGATGAACTTGAAGATATTATGATACCTAATTATCGTAAGCATTGGCATGTTATTTTTGAGTTGTCAAATGACAAAAAGTTAATTTATTCAGATATACGGCGTTTTGGAGAAATTAGAAATGTTGCGTCTGTAGCATCTTACCCTTCATTTTTAGAAATAGCGCCTGAACCTTTTTCAAATGAAGCATTGACGTATTATTTAAATCGAATTCATCAACAGTCTAATAAGAATAAACCAATCAAACAAGTGATTTTGGATCATAAAGTAATCGCAGGTTGTGGAAATATTTACGCATGTGAAGCGTTGTTTCGTGCAGGTGTTTTACCAGATAAAAAAGTAAAAGACTTAACACACCAACAACAAGAAATGGTTTTTTATTATGTTAGAGAAGTACTAGAAGAAGGTATTAAATATGGCGGTACAAGTATTTCAGATTATCGTCATGCTGATGGAAAAACTGGTGAGATGCAATTGCATCTTAATGTATATAAGCAGCCGGTATGCAAAGTGTGTGGAAGTCAAATTGAAACAAAAATCATCGCGACAAGAAATAGTCATTATTGTCCAGTATGTCAAAAATAAAGAAAGAGTGAAATTATGCCGAAAGTTATTGGTCTAACAGGTGGAATCGCCTCAGGAAAATCAACAGTATCAGAACTCTTATCCGTATTCGGTTTTAAAGTAGTAGATGCTGATAAAGCAGCCAGGGAAGCTGTTAAAAAGGGGAGTAAAGGTTTAGCTCAAGTACGAGAAGTCTTTGGTGATGAAGCAATTGATGAAAATGGCGAGATGAATCGTCGTTATATGGGTGATTTAGTGTTTAACCATCCAGAAAAACGCTTAGAATTAAATGCTATCATACATCCTATCGTGCGAGATATTATGGAAGAAGAAAAGCAAGAATATTTAAAACAAGGATATAATGTAATCATGGATATTCCATTATTATTTGAAAATGAATTGGAAAATACAGTAGACGAAGTGTGGGTTGTATACACTTCTGAAAGTATACAAATGGATCGTTTAATGCAACGTAATAATTTGTCATTAGAAGATGCGAAAGCTCGTGTCTATAGCCAAATTTCTATTGATAAAAAAAGCCGAATGGCCGATCATGTTATCGATAATTTAGGGGATAAACTTGAATTAAAACAAAACCTTGAGAGATTGTTAGAAGAAGAAGGTTATATTGAAAAGCCGAATTACGGAGAAGAAGATTAATATTACACTATAAATAAGTCATTACTTTACGTACGGGTTGATGTATGTAAGTAATGACTATTTTTTATAAAAAAGATAAATAAATCGACGGAAAACGCTTTCAAATTTCATATAATATGCTATACTAATTCCATAAAGTATAACACATAAAAATCAAGGGGTGCTTTTAATGTCAACGAATATTGCAATTAATGGTATGGGTAGAATTGGAAGAATGGTATTACGTATTGCATTACAAAATAAAAATTTAAATGTAGTAGCGATTAATGCTAGTTATCCACCCGAAACAATTGCACATTTAATCAATTACGATACAACACATGGAAAATATCATCTAAAAGTAGAACCAATTGAAAACGGATTGCAAGTTGGTGATCATAAAATTAAATTGGTTGCTGATCGCAATCCTGAAAACTTGCCATGGAAAGAATTAGATATCGATATTGCTATAGATGCAACTGGTAAATTTAATCATGGTGATAAAGCCATCGCACATATTAAAGCAGGTGCCAAAAAAGTATTGTTAACTGGTCCTTCAAAAGGTGGACATGTTCAAATGGTAGTTAAAGGCGTAAATGATGACCAATTAGATATAGAAGCATTTGACATTTTTAGTAATGCTTCATGTACTACTAATTGCATTGGTCCAGTTGCAAAAGTTTTAAATAATCAGTTTGGAATAGTTAATGGTTTAATGACTACTGTTCACGCTATTACAAATGACCAAAAAAATATTGATAATCCACATAAAGATTTAAGACGTGCACGCTCATGTAATGAAAGCATTATTCCTACTTCTACTGGTGCGGCGAAAGCTTTAAAAGAAGTATTGCCAGAATTAGAAGGTAAATTACACGGCATGGCATTACGTGTACCAACAAAGAATGTATCGCTCGTTGATTTAGTTGTTGATTTAGAAAAAGAAGTAACGGCAGAAGAAGTAAACCAAGCTTTTGAAAATGCTGGTTTAGAAGGTATCATAGAAGTCGAACATCAACCACTAGTGTCTGTTGATTTCAATACTAATCCACATTCAGCTATTATTGATGCAAAATCAACAATGGTCATGTCAGGGAATAAAGTAAAAGTTATTGCTTGGTATGATAATGAATGGGGTTATTCAAATAGAGTTGTAGATGTTGCTGAGCAAATTGGAGCACTTTTGACATCAAAAGAAACTGTAAGTGCAAGTTAATACAATTATTTAATAGCCTGACTCTGACTTCGGAGTTAGGTTTTTTATTTTTAATACAATAATATTGTCATGCATATTACTTAATAAGTAACGATATAATGTTTTTTATTGTTTCATTATTTGGTTAAATGAATTAAATTGAGGGATTCTTTTTTCATCTCTAGATTTATAGTATAATTAGGCATAATCAAAATAAAGAGGGTGATGTAATGAAATGCCCGAAATGTAATTCTACACAATCTAAAGTTGTAGATTCAAGGCATGCCGATGAATTAAATGCCATTCGAAGACGAAGAGAATGTGAAAATTGTGGAACACGTTTCACTACATTTGAACATATCGAAGTTAGTCAGCTTATAGTTGTGAAAAAAGATGGCACAAGAGAGCAGTTTTCAAGAGAAAAGATACTTAATGGACTTGTGCGTTCTTGTGAGAAACGACCAGTTAGATATCAACAACTTGAAGACATAACTAACAAGGTTGAATGGCAATTACGAGATGAAGGTCATACGGAAGTGTCTTCACGAGATATAGGTGAACACGTTATGAACTTGTTAATGCATGTTGATCAAGTTTCATATGTTAGATTTGCATCAGTCTATAAAGAATTTAAAGATGTTGATCAATTGTTAGCATCGATGCAAGGGATTTTAAGCGAAAACAAACGGAGTGATGCTTAAATGGGACGACAAGCCTTCGAATTCGGCTTAAGACCAAAGGATCAATTCAAAGTTATGCAACACTTTGATTTAAATACGAATCATTTAGAGGTATTGAATCGACTGTATACACCGCTAATTGGAACACAAGCAGTGGGTTTATACCATTTTATGACACAATTCGTTAAAGAAAGTCATAATGAAACATTGATTCTTTCTCATTATATTTTTATGAATGAACTTAAAATTAATTTACTAGAGTTTAGACAACAAATGGACTTACTTGAAGCGATTGGATTGTTAAAGGCGTTTGTCAAACATGATGAACAAGAAACACAATTTGTTTACCAATTAATTCAACCGCCTTCAGCACATTTATTTTTTAATGATCCAATGTTGTCAATCTTTTTATATAGTGAAGTCGAGCATCGTCGATTTCATGAGTTGAAGAAATACTTTGAGTATCAACAAATTGATTTGAGTGAATTTAAACAGGTAACAAGACAATTTACTGATGTTTTTAAAGTGCCGTCTACAAAAATAGATATCGATACAAGTGATATTCCGATTAATGAACCGTACCAAGGTATCGATTTATCAAATGAATCTTTTGACTTTGAAATGTTGAGACAAATGTTAGGTAAACATTTTATTAGTCAAGACATTGTTACCAAAGATGCAAAGCGTTTAATTACACAACTCGCGACTTTATATGGTTTAACAGCAGATGGCATGAAGCATGTTATTTTAAATTCAATTACAAGTGGACAACAGTTATCCTTTGAAGAAATGCGTAAACAAGCACGCTCGTATTACTTAATGGAACACGAAAATCAAATGCCTAAATTACAGGTGAAATCTCCTGTTACATCATCTTCGACGGGCAAATCTTCAGAAGTGAATCCAAAGCCACAAAGTGATGAATGGTTTGAGTTACTTGAACAAACGAGTCCAATTGATATGTTAGCTTCTTGGTCTGAATCAGAACCAACTATATCGCAAAAGACAATGGTTGAAGAATTAATTGAACGTGAAAAAATGTCTTTTGGCGTCATTAATATTTTGTTGCAATTTGTCATGTTAAAAGAAGATATGAAACTTCCTAAAGCGTATATTTTGGAAATAGCATCAAATTGGAAGAAAAAAGGTATTAAGACAGCTAAAGAAGCATATAATTACGCTAAAAAAGTTAATCAACCTAAAAATGAGGGTTCTAGCGGAAATTACCAAAAGCGTGGTTCATACTATGGGCAGCGTAATCGTATTTCAAAAGAAAAAACACCTAAATGGTTAGAAAATAGAGATAAACCTAGTGAAGAAGATTCGGCTAAAGATAATAGCGTAGATGATCAACAATTAGAGCAAGATCGACAAGCATTTCTAGATAAATTATCTAAAAAATGGGAGGAGGACAGTCAATAATGAAGCAATTTAAAAGTATAATTAACACGTCGCAGGACTTTGAAAAAAGAATAGAAAAGATAAAAAAAGAAGTAATCAATGACCCAGATGTTAAGCAATTTTTGGAAGCGCATCGAGCTGAATTAACGAATGCTATGATTGATGAAGACTTAAATGTGTTACAAGAGTATAAAGATCAACAAAAACATTATGACGGTCATAAATTTGCTGATTGTCCAAATTTCGTAAAGGGGCATGTGCCTGAGTTATATGTTGATAATAACCGAATTAAAATACGCTATTTACAATGCCCATGTAAAATCAAGTACGACGAAGAACGCTTTGAAGCTGAGCTAATTACATCTCATCATATGCAACGAGATACTTTAAATGCCAAATTGAAAGATATTTATATGAATCATCGAGACCGTCTTGATGTAGCTATGGCAGCAGATGATATTTGTACAGCAATAACTAATGGGGAACAAGTGAAAGGCCTTTACCTTTATGGTCCATTTGGGACAGGTAAATCTTTTATTCTAGGTGCAATTGCGAATCAGCTCAAATCTAAGAAGGTACGTTCGACAATTATTTATTTACCGGAATTTATTAGAACATTAAAAGGTGGCTTTAAAGATGGTTCTTTTGAAAAGAAATTACATCGCGTAAGAGAAGCAAACATTTTAATGCTTGATGATATTGGGGCTGAAGAAGTGACTCCATGGGTGAGAGATGAGGTAATTGGACCTTTGCTACATTATCGAATGGTTCATGAATTACCAACATTCTTTAGTTCTAATTTTGACTATAGTGAATTGGAACATCATTTAGCGATGACTCGTGATGGTGAAGAGAAGACTAAAGCAGCACGTATTATTGAACGTGTCAAATCTTTGTCAACACCATACTTTTTATCAGGAGAAAATTTCAGAAACAATTGAATTTTAAAATGATTGGTGTATAATGAATACAAATCTAAATCGTTTAAATGATTGAAGACAAGATGATCTAATCAATATTACACAGAAAGCCATTGTTTGATGAGAATATGGTTAATAAATTAGGTGATTACTACTTCATTTATGGTATTTGTAATGAATACCCGGATCAAGACCGTTATCTTAAGCAGAGATATTTAATACATAAATTGTATTAAATAACTAGGGTGGTACCACGACGATCTCGTCCCTTGTATAGGGGCGGGATTTTTTGTTTTTTTCAGACAAAAATGTTCGTTGGTTTCATAAATTCCCTGTTTATTGTTAATAGGTTTAATGTTAAAACGATGATTGTTGTTCAATTTTTTAACGAGGTCAGATAAAAGTATTTATAAAGCAAATAGGAGGGTTTAACATGGAACAAATTAATATTCAATTTCCAGATGGTAATAAAAAGGCGTTTGATAAAGGTACTACTACTGAAGATATAGCACAATCAATTAGTCCTGGATTACGTAAAAAAGCTGTTGCCGGCAAATTTAACGGGCAACTTGTAGATTTAACTAAACCGCTTGAAACTGATGGATCAATTGAAATTGTGACACCAGGTAGTGAAGAAGCGTTAGAGGTATTACGTCATTCTACTGCACATTTAATGGCACACGCGATTAAAAGGTTATATGGTAATGTTAAATTTGGTGTAGGTCCTGTAATAGAAGGTGGATTCTACTATGACTTCGACATTGACCAAAACATCTCATCTGATGACTTTGAACAAATTGAAAAAACAATGAAACAAATCGTTAACGAAAATATGAAAATCGAACGAAAAGTGGTTTCACGAGATGAAGCGAAAGAGTTATTCAGCAATGATGAATACAAATTAGAATTAATCGACGCGATTCCTGAAGATGAAAATGTAACATTATATAGTCAAGGTGATTTTACTGATTTATGTCGTGGCGTTCACGTTCCATCAACAGCTAAAATTAAAGAGTTTAAACTATTATCTACAGCAGGTGCATACTGGCGTGGAGATAGTAACAACAAAATGTTACAACGTATATACGGTACTGCTTTCTTTGATAAAAAAGAATTAAAAGCACATTTACAAATGTTAGAAGAGCGTAAAGAACGTGATCATCGTAAAATTGGTAAAGAGTTAGAACTATTCACAAATAGCCAATTAGTTGGTGCTGGTTTGCCATTATGGTTACCTAACGGTGCAACAATTAGACGTGAAATTGAACGTTACATTGTTGATAAAGAAGTTAGCATGGGATATGACCACGTTTATACACCAGTACTTGCTAATGTTGATTTATACAAAACATCTGGTCACTGGGATCACTATCAAGAAGATATGTTCCCACCAATGCAGTTAGATGAAACAGAATCTATGGTATTACGTCCAATGAACTGTCCACATCATATGATGATTTATGCGAATAAACCACATTCATATCGTGAATTACCTATCCGTATCGCTGAGCTAGGAACGATGCATAGATATGAAGCAAGTGGTGCTGTATCAGGATTACAACGTGTTCGTGGTATGACTTTAAATGATTCACATATCTTTGTTCGACCTGATCAAATTAAAGAAGAATTCAAACGCGTTGTAAACATGATTATTGATGTGTATAAAGACTTTGGTTTCGAGGATTATAGCTTTAGATTAAGTTATAGAGACCCTGAAGATAAAGAAAAGTACTTTGATGATGATGATATGTGGAATAAAGCTGAAAATATGCTTAAAGAGGCAGCGGATGAGCTTGGCTTATCGTACGAAGAAGCGATTGGTGAAGCGGCATTCTATGGTCCGAAACTAGATGTTCAAGTTAAAACAGCGATGGGTAAAGAAGAGACATTATCAACAGCACAACTTGATTTCTTATTACCAGAACGTTTTGATTTAACTTATATTGGTCAAGATGGTGAACATCATCGTCCAGTTGTTATTCATCGTGGTGTTGTATCAACAATGGAACGATTTGTAGCATTTTTAACTGAAGAAACTAAAGGTGCATTCCCAACTTGGTTAGCGCCAAAACAAGTTCAAATCATTCCAGTTAACGTTGATTTACATTATGATTATGCGCGCCAATTACAAGATGAATTGAAATCTCAAGGCGTTCGTGTAAGTATTGATGACCGTAATGAAAAAATGGGTTATAAAATTAGAGAAGCTCAAATGCAAAAAATACCTTATCAAATCGTAGTTGGGGATAAGGAAGTTGAAAATAATCAAGTGAATGTGCGTCAATATGGATCGCAAGACCAAGAAACAGTTGAAAAAGATGAATTTATCTGGAATCTAGTTGATGAAATTCGTTTAAAAAAACATAGATAGACAGTTGTCGCAATAAAATGCTTTGAAATTTTTATTGCGTATCAAGTTTCACAGGGTTGATTATGCGTGATGAATCCTGTATATTACAAGTTAGTTAAAATATTAAATTGAGTTAGAGGTTGCATGTTTAATTAGTAACTTGTCAGAAGTATTTATGGTACATAAGTTGAACAAGTGAAAGGTAAAGATGCCGAAATAGATATAAACCATAAATTATATCTATTGGGACAGTTTTCGAATAGGAACTGTACTGTCACAGAATGTGATGTGCTACCTTATATAGATAATTGCCAAAGTGGTTGCATATCTTAAAGGTATGTAGCCACTTTTTTACTTTTAATATCACTATGTTCTGTAAAAAAGGGTATGAAAGTGAATAAAGGTTATTTATTTCTTGGCCTCTAAAACATGGAAAGGGAGCTTATATGTCAAAAGTTCAAAATGAAAGTAACAATGTTGTCAAAAGGGGACTTAAAGATCGTCATATTTCTATGATTGCGATTGGGGGTTGTATTGGTACAGGTTTATTTGTAACTTCTGGTGGAGCAATTCATGATGCAGGTGCTTTGGGTGCATTAATAGGATACGCAATTATCGGAATAATGGTATTTTTCTTAATGACGTCACTTGGCGAAATGGCTACGTATTTGCCAGTATCAGGTTCATTTAGTACATATGCTACAAGATTTGTTGATCCATCTTTAGGATTTGCGCTTGGCTGGAACTATTGGTTTAACTGGGTAGTAACTGTAGCAGCAGATATTACGATTGCAGCACAAGTCATTCAATATTGGACACCATTGCAAGGCATACCCGCTTGGGCATGGAGTGCGTTGTTCTTAGTTATAATTTTTAGTCTGAATTCGTTATCAGTTCGCGTCTATGGTGAAAGTGAATACTGGTTGGCATTGATAAAAGTGGTTACAGTTATTGTTTTCATTGCAATTGGTTTATTAACGATTGTCGGAATCATGGGTGGTCATGTTGTAGGATTCGAAATATTTAATAAAGGTGAAGGTCCTATTCTTGGTGGCAATCTAGGCGGAAGTTTGTTATCAATTCTAGGTGTATTCTTAATCGCTGGTTTCTCATTCCAAGGTACTGAGTTAATTGGTATTACGGCTGGTGAATCAGAAAATCCTGAACGTGCTGTGCCGAAAGCAATTAAACAAGTATTCTGGAGAATTTTATTATTTTACATTTTAGCCATTTTTGTTATCGGTATGTTAATTCCTTATGATAGTAGTGCATTAATGGGTGGTAGTGATAATGTAGCAACGTCTCCATTCACATTAGTGTTTAAAAATGCTGGATTTGCGTTTGCAGCATCATTTATGAATGCAGTCATTTTAACGTCTGTGTTATCAGCAGGTAACTCAGGTATGTATGCTTCAACTCGAATGCTATATTCAATGAGTAAAGATAAATTAGCGTTTGAAGCATTTGGTAAAACAAATAAAAACGGTGTGCCATATATGTCGTTACTCGTTACAGCAATCATTGTAGTGATTATTTTCGTATTACAAAGCCTTACAAAAGGTGCATACGAATATATCGTTGCAGCAAGTGGTTTAACTGGTTTTATTGCTTGGGTAGGTATAGCAGTAAGTCATTATCGATTTAGAAGAGCATTTGATAAACAAAATTATGACAAATCTAAATTAAAATATACTGCTAAATTATTCCCATTCGGACCATTATTTGCTGGCTTTTTATGTATTGTAGTAATTATTGGTCAAGATGTTGACTTTATTAAAACAGGAGATTTTAATTTTAGTCGCTTCTTAATTACGTATATGGGAATTCCAGTATTTTTAGCATTCTTTATTTATCATAAGCTTCGATATAAAACGAAAAAAATTCCATTAGAACAAGTAGATTTACGTCAAGACGTGTCAATGGATGAAATAAAAGGTTAAAATAAAAATAATTACAGTTATAGTGTTGACTTAAATGTGAATTGTTGATATGATTAACAACGTTGAATACGAAACGAACCAAGTAGAAGCACCCGCTTCTCACCTGTAGCGACGCATAAAGCAGTTGGCAGGTTAATCACATTACACATATCTGTGTATAAGGAAGAGCGGGTATTTTATACCTGCTCTTCCTTTTTGCTTGGTGCAAATTTCGTAAAAATTTTGGAGGTGTCAACCATAGCAAAAGATCAAACTCAAATCAATGACAAAATTCGTGCAAAAGAATTACGTTTAATCGGTCAAGATGGTGAACAAATTGGTGTTAAATCAAAGCGAGAAGCTTTAGAAATGGCTGAACGTGTAGATTTAGACTTAGTGGTCGTTGCACCGAATGCGAAACCACCAGTTGCAAGAATTATGGATTACGGTAAATTCAAATTCGAACAACAGAAAAAAGAAAAAGAAATGAAAAAGAAACAAAAAATTATCAATGTTAAAGAAATTCGTTTAAGTCCAACAATTGAGGAACATGATTTCCAAACTAAGTTGAAAAACGGACGTAAATTCTTAACTAAAGGCGATAAATGTAAAGTATCTATTCGTTTCAGAGGGCGTGCCATTACGCATAAGGAAATTGGTCAACGTGTGCTAGAAAAATATGCAGATGAATGCAAAGATATAGCAACAGTTGAACAAAAACCTAAAATGGACGGGCGTCAAATGTTTATCATGTTAGCGCCAACAGCTGAAAAATAATTAAAGCTATTACAGGAGGACTTATATTATGCCAAAAATGAAAACTCACCGCGGAGCAGCTAAACGTGTTAAAAGAACTGCTTCAGGTCAATTAAAACGTTCAAGAGCTTTCACATCTCACTTATTCGCAAACAAGAGCACTAAACAAAAACGTCAATTACGTAAAGCTAGATTAGTGTCTAAGAGCGACATGAAACGTGTAAAACAATTATTAGCATACAAAAAATAAGAACAAATACAGAAATCGGTAGGAATTACCTAAGGAGGAATTTTTTATGCCACGAGTTAAAGGTGGAACAGTAACAAGAGCGCGTCGTAAAAAAACGATTAAATTAGCTAAAGGTTACTTCGGTTCAAAACATACATTATACAAAGTAGCTAAGCAACAAGTAATGAAATCAGGTCAATACGCTTTCCGTGACCGTCGTCAACGTAAACGTGACTTCCGTAAATTATGGATTACACGTATCAACGCAGCAGCTCGTCAACATGAAATGAGCTACTCACGTTTAATGAACGGTTTGAAAAAAGCTGGTATCGACATTAACCGTAAAATGTTATCAGAAATTGCAATTTCTGATGAAAAAGCATTTGCTCAATTAGTAACTAAAGCTAAAGATGCTTTAAAATAATAACACTTATAAAAAAGAGATGGCATTGTCATCTCTTTTTTATTTTTTAAATAGCAAAATGCCACATTTAATCGCTAAAATATGACATATTTGCTAAAATGCATTTAAGAGAACAAACATTAAAGTGAGGAGTTTTATACGATGTCTAAATTTGATGAACAAATCATTGTAGTACCTAGAGAAATTATTTTTAATAATGAAAAGAATACTTTTAATGGGTTTTTAAATAAGAATAAACCAGAAGGTCAAAATATTTTTGATGCGCTAAGTCAATATGAAGTTAAGCGACGCGGCGATATGGAAGAGGATCCATCATATAAACAACTCATTTCTTATTGTTTACTTGAAAATGAGCATGGCGAGATATTAGTGTATGAACGATTATCTGGCGGTGGAGAAGCTCGATTGCATGGACAATCTTCAATAGGTGTAGGCGGTCATATGAATGATGTTCCAGGAGCAGAATCTATTAACGAAGTATTGAGAGTTAATGCTCAGAGAGAATTAGAAGAAGAAGTAGGTTTAAGTGAGCAAGATTCACAAAATATGGAGTATATCGGTTTTATTAATGACGATAATAATGAAGTGGGCAAGGTACATATTGGTGTTGTATTTAAAATCACTGTAAGTACGAATGATGTAGAAGCTAAAGAAACAGATACTTTACGAATAAAATGGGTTGAAAAAGGCAACATAGAGTCATATGATGATTTCGAAACGTGGAGCGCATTAATCCTTCAAGATTTATAATCAAACGAGGTGACATATATGTCAGATATTATTCAGTTTCCTAACTCTTCGATAAAGTTATATAAAGATATAAAACGTGCTGAACAAGACCAAAACTATGACCTGATGTATGAATATATTGTGCAATATGAACGTCAATTTGAACTCACTGAAGAAATAGCAATGATGAAATGCCGTATGTTATATGAGACGGGGTCATTTCTTGAATTAAGAGAAGAAACAATTGTCTTATTGAAAACTGGCATACAACAATATGATGCATTGATGATTTATTACGTGAAAAGTTTGATTGGTTTGGGACAATATTTTGAAGCGGTAGAAGTAATTCATCAAATTATTGATGAAGTCAAAGATCACAAAACAAGAATGGCATTACATCCTCTTAAAGAATTTGCTAAGTCAAAATTAATTGAAGATGAAAAACGATTGACTCAGTCATTAACTGATTTTGATACGTTATCAATGAGGGAACAGACGCACTTGATTTTGAAGTTAATAGACATTGGTCATTTTCAATTTCAAGAAACGGTATTATATATATTAAAATCTAATACGTACAGTTATAACCTAATTAGTTTAATGATTGAGTATTTAAGGTTTGCAAATTGTACACAAGAACTGACAATTGAAAAGTATGGTATGGATGTAACTTTTGTACCAGCTAATTTAAATGGGCTAGAACATACAACGCTGAAAGAAAAAGTTATACCTAACGTTATGGAAACATTAAATGATGGTGCTTTACATATCGCTGAAGAAGCACACCATATTATGAATAATCACTCTATCATGATTTATCCAATTGATATTGAAACTTTGTTTGAAACGAATAAATGGATTAATGCATACGAATGTTATTTCAAAAATATGTTAGGACTTAAATGTGAATTACAAAGTATCGATGCATTTAATTTTATTCAGCAATTAGATTTGAATAATAATAGTTAAATTGTTGCAAAATAATACTCAGCATTTTAATATAGTTTTGACGAAAAAAGTTGATTTACAAATATATAAACGTTGTGATTTCAATGTTTGTATAGGGAATAGACCTATGATATAATAGGGAAGTTGAAAAAATAAATTAGTTAATCATGGAGGTATATATACATGACAGCAACTTGGGAAAAAAAGGAAGGTAACGAAGGTTTATTAACTGTTACTGTTCCTGCAGAAAAAGTAAACAAAGCGTTAGATCAAGCATTCAAAAAAGTGGTTAAACAAATTAACGTACCTGGATTCCGTAAAGGTAAAGTACCACGTCCAATTTTCGAACAACGCTTTGGTGTAGAAGCATTATATCAAGATGCTATCGACATTTTATTACCAGATGCTTATGGTGAAGCAATTGACGAAACTGATATTAAACCAGTTGCACAACCAGAAGTAAGTGTTACTCAAATTGAAAAAGGTAAAGATTTTATTTTTGAAGCAACAGTTACAGTTGAGCCAGAAGTTAAATTAGGAGACTATAAAGGTCTTGAAATTGAAAAACAAGAAACTGAATTATCTGATGATGAGTTACAAGAAGCGATTGACCACAGCTTAGGACATTTAGCTGAAATGGTAGTTAAAGAAGATGGTGTTGTTGAAAATGGCGACACAGTTAACATCGACTTTAGTGGTTCAGTTGACGGAGAAGAATTCGAAGGTGGACAAGCTGAAGGTTACGATTTAGAAATCGGTTCAGGTTCATTCATTCCTGGTTTCGAAGAGCAATTAGAAGGTATGAAAGTTGACGAAGAAAAAGATGTTGTCGTAACATTCCCAGAAGAATACCATGCTGAAGAATTAGCTGGTAAAGAAGCAACTTTTAAAACAAAAGTTAACGAAATTAAATTTAAAGAAGTTCCAGAATTAACAGATGAAATTGCTAATGAATTAGATGCGGAAGCAAATACAGTAGACGAGTATAAAGAAAACTTACGTAAACGTTTAGCTGAACAAAAAGCTACAGATGCTGAAAATGTTGAAAAAGAAGAAGCGATTACAAAAGCTACTGATAATACAACAATCGATATTCCTGAAGCAATGGTTAATACTGAATTAGATCGTATGGTGTCTGAATTTGCACAAAGAATTCAACAACAAGGTTTAGATTTACAAACGTACTTCCAAATCTCAGGTCAAGATGAATCTCAATTAAGAGAGCAAATGAAAGACGATGCAGAACAACGTGTTAAAACTAACTTAACTTTAACTGCGATCGCTGAAGCTGAAAAAATCGAAGCTACTGATGAAGATATCGATAAAGAATTAGAAAAAATGAGTAAACAATTTAATATCTCAGTTGAAGATATCAAAAATACTTTAGGTAATACTGATATCATTAAAAATGATGTTCGTATCCAAAAAGTTATCGATTTATTAAGAGATAACGCAAAGTTCGTTGAAGGAACTAAAGAAGATTAATCTTCATTAAATATTAAATTACAAAAATGAGTAGCAGATGCATAGCTTATGTATCTGCTACTATTCTTTAAGCAAAAAGTTTGTATGTTAATATGTTGCATTGTAATATCCAATCTAGTATAGTCTTTAACGAATAGGGGTGTAAAAAGAATGTTTAAATTCAATGAAGATGAAGAAAATTTGAAATGCTCTTTCTGCGGAAAAGACCAAGATCAAGTAAAAAAACTTGTAGCAGGAAGTGGTGTATATATTTGTAATGAGTGTATTGAATTATGCTCAGAAATCGTCGAAGAAGAATTAGCTCAAAATACTTCTGAAGCGATTACAGAATTACCTACTCCTAAAGAAATTATGGATCATTTAAACGAATATGTTATTGGTCAAGAAAAAGCTAAAAAATCTTTAGCTGTGGCTGTTTATAACCACTATAAGCGTATTCAACAATTAGGACCAAAAGAAGATGATGTTGAGTTACAAAAAAGTAACATTGCCTTAATTGGGCCAACAGGTAGTGGTAAAACATTATTAGCTCAAACCTTAGCCAAGACGTTGAATGTACCATTTGCAATTGCAGATGCGACAAGTTTAACTGAAGCTGGCTATGTAGGCGATGATGTTGAAAATATCTTGTTGAGATTAATTCAAGCAGCTGACTTTGACATTGATAAAGCCGAAAAAGGTATTATTTATGTAGATGAAATTGATAAAATTGCACGTAAATCTGAAAACACATCTATAACACGTGACGTTTCAGGTGAAGGTGTTCAACAAGCATTGCTTAAAATCTTAGAAGGCACAACTGCGAGTGTTCCGCCACAAGGTGGACGCAAACATCCAAACCAAGAAATGATTCAAATTGATACAACAAATATCTTATTTATTCTTGGTGGTGCCTTTGATGGTATTGAAGAAGTGATTAAGCGCCGTCTTGGTGAAAAAGTTATTGGTTTCTCAAGCAATGAAGCTGATAAATATGACGAACAAGCATTATTAGCACAAATTCGCCCAGAAGATTTGCAAGCCTATGGTTTGATTCCTGAATTTATCGGACGTGTGCCAATTGTAGCTAATTTAGAAACATTAGATGTAACTGCGTTGAAAAACATCTTAACGCAACCTAAAAATGCACTTGTGAAACAATATACTAAAATGCTGGAATTAGATGATGTGGATTTAGAGTTCACTGAAGAAGCTTTATCAGCAATTAGTGAAAAAGCAATTGAAAGAAAAACAGGTGCGCGTGGTTTACGTTCAATCATAGAAGAATCGTTAATCGATATTATGTTTGATGTGCCTTCTAACGAAAATGTAACGAAGGTAGTTATTACAGCACAAACAATTAATGAAGAAACTGAACCAGAACTATACGACGCAGAAGGTAATTTAATTAATAATAGTAAAACATCAGCTTAATCATTGATGTGTTATAAAAGTGAAAAGCTCCAATCAAAGTTGACGCTCAAATAGTTTAACTTTGATCGGAGCTTTTTTATAATGTATACCGAAAGGTTCAAATATTATATAATGGTAGAGTTGAAAGAGAATATAAAAAAGTGAGGATATAAAATGAAAGTTAATCCTAATAATATAGAATTAATCATTAGTGCAGTAAAAGAAGAACAATATCCAGAAACAGAATTGTCTGAAGTTGCACTGAGCGGTCGATCTAATGTAGGTAAGTCTACATTTATCAATAGTATGATTGGCAGAAAAAATATGGCACGTACATCACAGCAACCCGGCAAAACGCAAACGTTAAATTTTTATAATATAGATGAACAACTTATTTTTGTGGATGTTCCAGGGTATGGATATGCTAAAGTAAGTAAAACACAACGTGAAAAATTTGGGAAAATGATTGAGGAATATATAACTAAGAGAGAGAATTTGCAATTAGTTATTCAATTAGTTGATTTAAGACATGATCCAACACAAGATGATATCTTAATGTACAATTATTTGAAGCATTTTGATATTCCTACTTTAGTTATATGCACTAAAGAAGACAAAATTCCAAAAGGTAAAGTTCAAAAGCATATTAAAAATATTAAGACACAATTAGATATGGACCCAGACGATACAATTGTAAGTTATTCATCAATTAAAAATAATAAACAACAACAAATATGGAATTTAATTGAACCGTATATTTCATAGTTTTTGTACGACAAAACTTATACAAAAATTTTAAAAATAATGTAAGCACGAAACTTTTAATTAGTACACAATTGATAACATTTTTCAACGTTCATCATTTTGTCAAAAACTCAAAAGTAAATTAGAAAGATTATAATTTATTTAAGCATCGTACTTAATTGGATTTTAAATTATGTTATAATATTTGTATTGTTAGTATATATGGGGGCGTTTCAAATGCATTTTATTGCAATTAGTATAAATCATCGCACAGCTGATGTTGCACTAAGAGAGCAAGTTGCTTTTAGAGATGATGCCTTACGAATTGCCCATGAAGATTTATATGAAACTAAATCTATTTTAGAAAATGTCATATTATCAACATGTAATCGAACTGAAGTATATGCTGTTGTTGATCAAATTCACACAGGTCGTTACTATATTCAACGATTTCTAGCTCGTGCATTTGGATTTGAAGTAGATGATATTAAAGCAATGTCAGAAGTAAAAGTGGGGGACGAAGCAGTAGAACATTTATTGCGTGTCACTTCTGGTTTAGATTCAATCGTACTTGGAGAAACTCAAATTTTAGGTCAAATAAGAGATGCATTTTTCTTAGCGCAAAGCACAGGTACGACAGGAACAATTTTTAATCATCTATTTAAACAGGCAATTACTTTTGCAAAAAGAGCACATAATGAAACAGATATAGCTGATAATGCTGTAAGTGTGTCTTATGCTGCGGTCGAGTTGGCGAAAAAAGTATTTGGCAAATTGAAAAGTAAGCAAGCTATCATTATTGGTGCAGGGGAAATGAGTGAATTATCACTATTAAATCTTCTTGGTTCTGGAATTACTGATATTACAGTAGTAAATAGAACAATTGAAAATGCTATGAAATTAGCAGCAAAGCATCAAGTGAAATATGATGAACTATCATCATTACCAAATTTACTTGAAAGTGCAGATATTGTGATTAGTTCAACGAGTGCACAATCTTATATCATTACAAATGAAATGATAGAAAGAATTGCAGAAAATAGAAAGCAAGATTCACTAGTATTGATTGATATTGCAGTTCCTCGAGATATTGAACCTGGTATTAGTGCCATCACAAACATCTTTAATTATGATGTTGATGACTTAAAAGGTTTAGTTGATGCAAACTTACGTGAGCGACAATTAGCGGCTGCAACAATTTCGGAACAAATTCCTGCAGAAATACATGCACACAATGAGTGGATTAGTATGTTGGGTGTTGTTCCAGTGATTAGAGCTTTACGTGAAAAAGCTATGACAATTCAAGCAGAAACGATGGACAGTATTGATCGTAAATTGCCAGGGTTAAGCGAAAGAGAACGTAAAATTATATCAAAACATACAAAAAGTATCATCAATCAAATGTTGAAAGATCCTATTAAACAGGCCAAAGAATTAAGTAGTGATAAGAAAAGTAATGAAAAATTAGAGCTATTTCAAAATATATTTGATATCGAAGCTGAATGTCCTCATGAGCAAGCGAAGCAACAAAAAGAAAGCAAGGTCAAGGAAATTTCAGCACGACGTATCTTTAGTTTTGAATAAGCATATTAATATGGTGATAATATGCAAGAAAACCTGTTTATTCGATTCAATGAAATTATATTATTAATATACTTAATCAGTATCATTTGCTATTTTTATGATTTTGTCCAAAAAAGTCATAAGATTAGAAGTTTAGGCATATATTTATTGGGGATTGTTTGGGTTTTACAAACAATCTCTTTATCTATTTTTATTATACAAACTAGACATATTCCATTAGGGTCTATTTCAGATGTATTCTATACTTTAAGTTGGCTGATTATTTCAATCTCTTTAATTCTTAACCTTATCAAAGTTTTGAATTTCTCAGTGTTTTTCTTGAATTTAATAGGGCTAACACTTTTAGGGATGAATACATTTCAACCGACACATTATACTAATAAGGTTCAGAAAATTGCTGTTGTAGACGAGTTACTGTTAGTCCATATCGGTCTAGCTGTGTTAAGTTATGTCTTCTTTGCCTTAGCTTTTGTCAATGCATTACTGTATATCATGCAATACCGTAATTTGAAGGAAAAGCGTTTTGATCAAAAATACTTTAGAATAGGTAGCGTTGCTACACTTGAATCAATTGTGTTTTACTCAACGTTAAGTGGGTGGATAATTCTCATATTTAGTATTATTTTAGGTACACAGTGGGGTGTAATTTCAGTTGGTGAACGTATATTCATTGACCCGAAGGTAATACTCTCTTCAATTATTACAGTATTATATGGAAGTTATATTTTACTTAGAATCAACAAATGGTTGAATTCAAGATATTTAATATACTATAACATTATTTTATTTTGCTTAAATATGATTAATTTATTTTTTGCAACACATTTTGTGAATTGAGAAAATAATCTAGAGCAATCCGTTCCTAGGAGGAATTGAACATGCGTAAATTAGTCGTTGGCTCCAGAAGAAGTAAATTAGCTTTAACACAAAGCCAGCAATTTATTGATAAATTAAAAGCTGTCGAGCCAAATCTAGAAATTGAAATTAAAGAAATTGTCACGAAAGGCGATCGTATAGTAGATAAACAATTGTCTAAAGTCGGAGGCAAAGGCTTATTTGTTAAAGAAATACAACATGAACTTTTTGAAAAAAATATCGATATGGCAATACACTCACTTAAAGACGTACCAAGTGTAATTCCGGAAGGTTTAACATTAGGTTGTATCCCTGATAGAGAATTACCTTTTGATGCGTATATTTCTAAAACACATACACCACTATCCCAATTGCCAGAAGGCAGTATTATTGGTACTAGTTCATTACGTCGTGGTGCACAAATATTATCTAAGTATCCTAATTTAGAGATTAAATGGATTAGAGGTAATATAGATACACGATTAGAAAAGTTACAAACTGAAGATTATGATGCGATTATTTTAGCTGCAGCTGGTTTAAGAAGAATGGGCTGGTCAGATGATATTGTAACATCTTATCTTGATAGAGATACATTGTTACCTGCAATCGGACAAGGTGCTTTAGGGATAGAATGTCGTAGTGACGATGAAGAACTATTAACATTATTAAGCAAAGTACATAATGATGAAGTTGCAAAATGTGTGACTGCTGAACGAACGTTTTTAGCAGAAATGGATGGTAGTTGTCAGGTGCCAATTGCAGGATATGCTACAATCTCAGATCAAAAAGAAATCGAATTTACAGGTTTAATTATGACCCCAGATGGTAAAGAACGATTTGAATATACAATGAACGGAACAGATCCGGTTGAGTTAGGCAAAACAGTGAGTAACAAATTAAAAGAGCAAGGTGCTTATGAAATTATAAAACGCTTAAATGAACAACATTAAATAATGGAGTGACGTTTAAATATGAAGCCAGTTGTAGTTATGACACAAACAAATGACATGCAAAGTGATTTAGTATCAATTATTCACAAACCCTTTATTGATATAAAGCCACTAAATTTTGATATTCATTTGTTAAATCAACGCTATGACTGGCTTGTTTTTTCATCTAAAAATGCTGTGAAATTCTTTTATAAATATCTAAAAGGAATTAATGTTGATAACATTGCTGTGATAGGAAGTAAGACAGCGCAATATTGTGAATCACTTGGCATTCGAGTTGATTTTATGCCAAACGACTTTTCTCAAGAAGGATTTTTAAAATCATTTAATCAAACTAACCAAAAAATACTTTTGCCTTCGAGTGAATTGGCGAGACCATTGTTATTAGCAGCGTTATCTAAAAATAATGAAGTTGTTAAAATAGATTTATATACTTCAGTGCCTAACAAACAAAATATACAAGATGTTAAAGAAATGATAGAACATCAACAAATCGATGCATTAACATTTTCAAGTTCGTCGGCAGTACGTTATTATTTTAATGAAGGATTTGTACCAAAATTCAAGTCGTATTTTGCTATTGGAGAACAAACAGCACGGACCATTAAATCATATCAACAACCAGTAACAATTGCAGAAATTCAAACACTCGAATCACTAATTGAAAAGATTTTAGAAAGTAGGGGCTAAAAATGAAATTTGATAGACATAGAAGATTGAGATCATCAGCGACAATGAGAGATATGGTTAGAGAGAATCATGTAAGAAAAGAAGATTTAATATATCCAATTTTTGTAGTTGAAAAAGACGATGTGAAAAAAGAAATTAAGTCATTGCCAGGTGTATACCAAATCAGTTTGAATTTACTTGAAAGTGAATTAAAAGAAGCTTATGACTTAGGCATACGTGCCATTATGTTTTTCGGTGTTCCAAACTCAAAAGATGATATAGGTACTGGTGCATACATTCACGATGGTGTTATTCAACAGGCGACACGTATTGCTAAAAAAATGTATGATGACTTATTAATTGTTGCAGACACTTGTTTATGTGAATATACTGATCATGGTCATTGTGGTGTGATTGATGACCATACACATGACGTTGACAATGATAAATCATTGCCACTACTTGTTAAAACAGCAATTTCTCAAGTGGAAGCTGGTGCTGATATTATTGCGCCAAGTAATATGATGGATGGTTTTGTTGCTGAAATTCGTCGTGGATTAGATGAAGCCGGCTATTACAATATTCCTATAATGAGTTATGGTGTCAAGTATGCATCAAGTTTCTTTGGACCTTTTAGAGATGCAGCAGATTCAGCGCCATCATTTGGGGATAGAAAAACGTATCAGATGGACCCTGCTAACCGTTTGGAAGCACTTCGTGAATTAGAAAGTGATTTAAAAGAAGGGTGCGACATGATGATTGTTAAACCTGCTCTAAGTTATTTAGACATAGTTCGAGATGTTAAAAATCATACGAATGTTCCAGTTGTTGCATATAATGTGAGTGGAGAATATAGTATGACTAAAGCGGCGGCACAAAATGGTTGGATAGATGAAGAACGTGTCGTTATGGAACAAATGGTTTCAATGAAACGTGCAGGTGCTGATATGATTATTACGTATTTTGCAAAGGACATTTGTCGCTATTTAGATAAATAAGGTTTTATATGTATGATTTTCCATAAACTATAGGAGGAATTTACTTTATGAGATATACGAAATCAGAAGAAGCAATGAAGGTTGCTGAAACTTTAATGCCTGGTGGTGTAAATAGTCCAGTACGCGCATTTAAATCAGTAGATACACCAGCAATTTTTATGGATCACGGTAAAGGTTCAAAAATTTATGATATCGATGGTAACGAGTATATCGACTATGTACTAAGTTGGGGACCACTTATTTTAGGACATAGAGACCCTCAAGTTATTAGTCATTTACATGAAGCAATTGATAAAGGTACAAGTTTTGGTGCATCAACATTACTTGAAAATAAATTGGCGCAGCTCGTTATTGACCGAGTACCTTCAATAGAAAAAGTGCGTATGGTGTCATCTGGTACAGAAGCTACATTGGATACTTTAAGATTAGCACGTGGTTATACTGGCAGAAATAAAATTGTGAAATTTGAAGGTTGCTATCATGGTCATAGTGATTCGTTATTAATCAAAGCTGGTTCTGGGGTGGCAACATTAGGATTGCCGGATTCTCCTGGTGTGCCTGAAGGTATTGCTAAAAATACAATTACAGTTCCATACAATGATTTAGATGCACTTAAAATCGCTTTCGAAAAATTTGGAGACGATATTGCTGGGGTAATCGTAGAACCTGTTGCTGGTAATATGGGTGTCGTACCGCCGATTGAAGGTTTTTTACAGGGATTAAGAGATATTACGACTGAATACGGAGCATTGCTAATTTTCGATGAAGTAATGACTGGTTTCAGAGTCGGTTATCATTGTGCACAAGGTCACTTTGGTGTGACACCAGATTTAACTTGCTTAGGAAAAGTTATCGGTGGAGGACTACCTGTAGGTGCTTTTGGTGGTAAAAAAGAAATCATGGATCATATAGCACCATTAGGAAATATTTATCAAGCGGGTACGTTATCAGGAAATCCTCTTGCAATGACAAGTGGTTATGAAACGTTAAGCCAATTAACGCCAGAGACATATGAGTATTTTAATATGTTAGGCGATATACTTGAAGACGGTTTAAAGCGTGTATTTGCTAAACACAATGTACCAATAACTGTAAATAGAGCAGGTTCAATGATTGGTTATTTCTTAAATGAAGGACCTGTAACTAATTTTGAACAAGCGAATAAAAGTGATTTGAAATTATTTGCAGAAATGTATCGAGAAATGGCAAAAGAAGGTGTGTTTTTACCACCATCTCAATTTGAAGGTACATTCTTATCTACGGCACACACGAAAGAAGATATTGAAAAAACGATTCAAGCATTTGATACGGCTTTAAGTCGTATTGTAAAATAAATATACGGACAAATTGAGAGCCTGAACTTTGTTCAGGCTCTTTTTAAATGTATATCAGACATGGGCGGCGACTTGATAGTGAAAGTCCATATATGCTTTGTAGTCAAAACTGCTAGCGGATATTGTTATCTTAACAAACGTGAAGCTCAAGCAGCAATTTAGTCATTTTATTTTTTATTGAAAGAAGTGGAAAACATGACAATGATATATAGAAATAATTTCATTGTGTTCGTTTTATCATTTTTTATTAGTATTATATTGTATTCATCGCACGTATTACTCCCATTTATGTTTGGTCCTATTATCGCATCAATCATTTGTGTGAAAGTTTTCAAACTTGATATTAAATGGCCATTCTTACTTAGTGAATTAGGTATTGTACTATTAGGTGTGCAAATCGGATCAACGTTTACGAAAAATGTCGTTATGGATATTAAAGACAATTGGCTTTCGATTATTGTTGTATCTATTTCGATATTATTAATTGCATTAGTAATGGCATTTATTTTTAAAAAAATTGCACGTATTAATACAGAAACAGCTATTTTAAGTGTTATACCAGGAGCACTAACACAAATGCTGGTCATGGCTGAACAAGACAAACGTGCTAATTTGTTAGTTGTTAGCTTAACGCAAACATCACGAATTATATTTGTTGTTGTTTTAGTACCGTTCATTTCATATTTTTTTCATGATGGTAACATGCATGCGAATGGAAAGTTAACAAAAGTCTTGCCTTTATCACAAGTATTAAACATAGGGCAAATAGTTATTTTAGCGATAGCTATCTTTATAGTTTATCTAATTATGTCTAAAATAAAGTTTCCAACATTTCAATTATTAGCACCACTCATTGTATTAATTGTTTGGAATTTTTCTACAGATTTAACATTTACACTAGATCATTGGTTGTTGAACATGGCACAACTAATATATATGATTAGAATTGGAGTTCAAATTGCGCATTTATTGTCAGATTTAAAAGGTAGACTAGCAATCGCAATTACAATTCAAAATATTATGTTGATAATTGGTGCGCTAATCATGGTTTATGTTATACATTTCTTTGATAATAATCCTATTAATGAATTGTTTCTTGGTGCAGCACCAGGAGGGGTTAATCAGATAGTTTTAGTTGCATTAGCTACTGGTGCCGATGTTGCTATGATTACGAGTTATCATATTTTCCGAATCTTTTTCATCCTATTTATTATTGCACCAGGAATTAATTACTTTTTAAAATATCGTTCGAATAAGCGTGAAGATTAGAAACTATCATCCATTTAAGTTGAATTATGCTTAGGATAGAATTCATTATTAAGGTTTAAGCAAAGGTTGTACATCTATATTTAGATTAAGATATCTAATATTCGCAGTGCATTAACTTGGAACTTTAACTTATGATTTGAATAAATTTTCACATCAAAAAACGAGACAGTCTATTAGTTAAAAATAGACGATGTCTCGTTTATTTTATGATGCTATAGCAAATTAATTGTGTTTAGGCTTTGATGGACAATCTTTTAAATGTGCATCATATAAACCGGCTGCTTCTAAAAACGAAAATACTGTTACTGGACCTAAAAATTTAAACCCGTATTGTTTTAAATCTTTAGATAGTTGTGTTGCAGTATCATCAACTGTGATACGATCAGAAGCATGTTCATACTGCAAATCTTTAGGCTTACCATTTACATATGACCATAAAAATTTACTAAAACTACCATATGCTTGTTCAATTTTTAAATACCCTTGAGCTTGATTAACAATTGCTTCTAATTTTTTACGATGATGAACGATATTTGGAAAAGTCATTAAGCGGTCGATATCTTGAGCGGTCATTTGCGCTACCTTTTCTGGTTCGAAATCATAAAATGCTTCTTCATAGGCTTCTTTCTTTTTTAAAATAGTTAACCAAGATAGCCCAGCATGTTGTGATTCTAATGCTAAAAGTTTAAACAATGCTTTGCTATCATAGAGCGGTTGTCCCCATACATAATCATGATAGTCTAAGTAGACTGGATCTTTAGTTCCAAATGCGCAATCATTCATTTTATTCCCACCTATACATTGACTTATTTTGTCAATCATTATACTATAAGTTAAGAGTTTAATATATGATTTGGGAAGAGTAAGTTCAAATTATTTTAAAGAGAGCATATGATTTGGTGTGAGTATGTAAATGATTTTTACTGAAGGTAGCCCACAGAGTATCTTAGCTGAACGTGATTAATAGTAGGCTAAGACGTGTTTGAGCGTTAATCATAATCTAGAGTGCTTGAAGAGATGAAGCATTTCAAATTTCACGATGATAGTATTGGTATGATTATTCCAATTATGTTAAAAGAGTGAATTTGATATTAATCATCCTTCTTGAATATAGGTGGTACCACGGAATATCCGTCCTATTTGTATATAGGATGGATATTTTTTATTTTTTTAGGAGGTATAGCAAATGGAAATGAAACCAAAATATGATCCTCGTGAAGTTGAAGCGGGACGTTATGAAGAATGGGTAAAGAATGGTTATTTTAAACCGTCAGAAGATAAATCAAAAGAAACATATACAATCGTTATCCCGCCACCAAATGTAACTGGTAAATTACATTTAGGACATGCATGGGATACAACTTTACAAGATATCATTACACGTATGAAACGTATGCAAGGGTACGATACGTTATACTTACCAGGTATGGATCATGCTGGTATTGCGACACAGGCAAAGGTAGAAGCTAAATTAAATGAACAAGGAATAACTAGATATGATCTTGGTCGTGAAAAGTTTTTAGAACAGGCATGGGATTGGAAAGAAGAGTATGCGTCATTTATTCGTGCGCAATGGGCTAAATTAGGTCTAGGTTTAGATTATAGTAGAGAACGTTTTACTTTAGATGAAGGTTTAAGTAAAGCAGTTAAAAAAGTTTTTGTTGATTTATACAATAAAGGAATTATTTATCGTGGCGAACGTATTATAAATTGGGATCCTAAAGCACGTACAGCTTTATCTGATATTGAAGTAATACATGAAGATGTTCAAGGTGCGTTTTATCATTTTAAATATCCTTACGCTGATGGTGAAGGTTTTATTGAAATTGCAACAACAAGACCAGAAACGATGTTAGGTGATACAGCGATTGTTGTTAACCCTAATGACGAACGATACAAAGATGTAATCGGTAAAACTGTTATATTACCAATCGTAGGACGCGAACTGCCTATTTTAGCAGATGAGTATGTTGATATAGACTTCGGTTCTGGTGCTATGAAAGTGACACCAGCACATGACCCTAATGATTTTGAAATTGGTCAAAGACATCAATTAGAAAATATTATCGTTATGGATGAAAATGGTAAAATGAACGACAAAGCTGGTAAATACGAAGGTATGGACCGTTTTGATTGTCGTAAACAGCTAGTTGAAGATTTAAAAGAACAAGATTTAGTTATCAAGATTGAAGATCATGTTCATTCTGTAGGTCATTCAGAACGATCTGGCGCTGTTGTTGAACCATATTTATCAACACAATGGTTTGTGCGCATGGAAGACTTAGCGAAACGTTCATTAGATAACCAAAAAACAGATGATCGTATTGATTTTTATCCGCAACGTTTCGAACATACATTTAACCAATGGATGGAAAATATTAGAGACTGGACGATTTCAAGACAATTATGGTGGGGTCATCAAATTCCGGCTTGGTATCATAAAGAAACAGGCGAAATATATGTTGGAGAAGAAGCGCCAACTGATATTGAAAATTGGCAACAAGATGAAGATGTATTAGATACGTGGTTCTCAAGTGCTTTATGGCCTTTCTCTACGTTAGGTTGGCCTGATTTAGAAAGTGAAGACTTTAAACGATACTACCCAACAAATGCCTTAGTTACAGGTTACGATATTATCTTCTTCTGGGTAGCACGCATGATATTCCAAGGCTTAGAATTTACAGATCGTCGTCCATTTAATGATGTATTATTACACGGTTTAGTTCGTGCTGAAGACGGGCGTAAGATGAGTAAATCATTAGGTAATGGTGTGGATCCAATGGATGTTATTGACGAATACGGTGCTGATAGCTTGCGTTACTTCTTAGCAACGGGTTCATCTCCAGGACATGATTTAAGATACTCAACTGAAAAAGTTGAGTCAGTGTGGAACTTTATCAATAAAATCTGGAATGGGGCACGTTTCAGTTTAATGAATATCGGTGAAGACTTTAAAGTTGAAGATATCGATTTAAGTGGTAACTTATCATTAGCAGATAAATGGATTCTAACACGTTTAAATGAAACGATTGCAACAGTTACTGATCTAAGTGACAAATATGAATTCGGCGAAGTTGGACGTGCATTATATAATTTCATTTGGGATGATTTCTGTGATTGGTACATTGAAATGAGTAAAATTCCAATGAATGGTAATGATGAAGAACAAAAACAAGTTACACGTTCAGTATTGAGTTATACTTTAGACAATATTATGAGAATGCTACATCCATTCATGCCATTTGTAACAGAGAAAATATGGCAAAGTTTACCACATGAAGGTGACACAATTGTTAAAGCTTCATGGCCAGAAGTGCGTGAATCATTGATTTTTGAAGAAAGTAAACAAACAATGCAACAACTTGTTGAAATCATTAAATCTGTAAGACAATCACGTGTAGAAGTAAATACGCCATTGTCTAAAGAAATACCTATTTTAATTCAAGCTAAAGATAAAGAAATTGAAACAACTTTATCACAAAACAAAGATTATTTAATCAAATTCTGTAATCCTAGTACCTTAAATATTAGCACTGACGTGGAAATTCCTGAGAAAGCAATGACATCAGTTGTAATTGCAGGTAAAGTGGTATTACCATTAGAAGGGCTAATTGATATGGATAAGGAAATCAGCCGTTTGGAAAAAGAATTAGCTAAACTTCAAAGCGAATTAGATAGAGTAGATAAAAAGCTCTCTAATGAAAACTTTGTAAGTAAAGCACCTGAAAAGGTTATAAATGAAGAAAAACGTAAAAAACAAGATTATCAAGAAAAATATGATGGTGTGAAGGCAAGAATTGAACAATTAAAAGCATAGGAGTTAGTAACAATGAATTACCTAGAGAGCTTGTATTGGATACACGAAAGAACTAAATTTGGCATCAAACCAGGTGTTAAACGTATGGAATGGATGCTAGCACAATTTAATAATCCTCAAAATAACATTAAGGGTATTCATGTAGGTGGCACAAATGGTAAAGGATCTACAGTTGCTTACCTTAGAACAGCTTTAGTTGAAAATGGTTATGAAGTAGGTACATTTACGTCGCCGTTTATTGAAACATTTAATGAACGAATTAGTCTAAATGGTGTGCCAATATCAAATGACGCTATTGTAGAATTAGTATCACGTATTAAACCAGTAAGTGAAATGATGGAACGTGAAACAGATTTAGGTGTTGCAACTGAATTCGAAATAATCACAGCGATGATGTTTTTATATTTTGGTGAAATACATCCTGTTGATTTTGTCATTGTTGAGGCTGGATTGGGTATAAAGAACGATTCGACAAATGTCTTTACACCGGTTTTATCAATCTTAACTAGTATCGGTCTAGACCATACAGATATTTTAGGTGGTACGTATCTAGATATTGCTAGGGATAAAGGCGCGATTATAAAGCCTAACGTTCCAGTGATATATGCTGTTAAAAATGAAGATGCATTAAAATATGTTCGTGAACGCGCAATTGAACAACATGCAAAGCCAATTGAATTAGATAGAGAAATTGTTGTTGTATCGCAAAATGATGAATTTACTTACCGTTATAAAGATTATGAATTAGAAACAATCATTTTAAGTATGTTAGGTGAACATCAGAAACAAAATGCTGCATTAGCCATAACAGCTCTTATTGAATTAAATGAACAAGGATTAATTGAATTAGATTTCAATAAGATGATAGACGGTATTGAATCAGTTCGTTGGACTGGACGTATTGAGCAGGTGCATGACAAACCTTTAATCATTTTGGATGGCGCACATAATTCAGAGAGTATAGATGCTCTAATTGATACAATTAAACAGTACCATGATAAAGAAAAAGTAGATATTTTGTTCTCAGCAATAAACGGAAAACCGATTAACGAGATGGTCAAACATTTAAGTTTAATTGCGCATACGTTTTATGCAACTGAATTTGATTTTCCGAAAGCGTTACGCAAAGAAGAAATTGTAGGTAGTATTGAAAATGATGAAATACAATTAGTAGATGACTACGTTGAATTTATAAAAAATTATCAAGGTGATACATTAGTAATTACCGGTAGTCTGTATTTCATAAGTGAAGTTAAATCAAAATTAGACTTTGAAGCATTATAAAACTAAAACTAAAATAGCCATGAAGAATCTATTTAATCAATAGGTAGAGCTTCATGGTTATTTTTTATGCTCTAAATCGTATGTGTTTATAAGGTTCAATTTCTTGCCATTATTAATTTTGCCGAGCAGTAATGGGCTGTTAAAGTATCCATCAATTATGCTTAGCAATATTGAAAAATTTAAATGAAAAAGCGATTCAATTCTTGAAAAATAGTGTATATTTACATTTTGATAATAACTAACTATAATTTACATAAGGAGGTTGTCATTTGGTAGTATTGTTATCTTATAGTTGCAGTTGTATCTTTAGTTTTCTATATCAATTTATATCTATAGAAGAAACGTCATTTGATTATTTACATAGAAGATCGAAATGTGATTATTGTAATTCATCACTCAAATGGTATGAATTAATGCCGATTATTAGTTTTTTATTATTAAAAGGGCGATGTCGAAACTGTCGAAAGCGTATTTCCCTAACACATTTCTTAGGGGAAACCTTTGCTATAATACCTATCGTCTTTATTAAGTATGATTTCACATACGTAAATGCTACGCTATTTATAACTACATATGTTTTTCTGCTTATTTTTACTATGACCGATATCACTTCTTTAATGTTAGATTGTCGCTTAATTATAATTTATTGTATCGTTTCTCTCTCGTTAAGTATGATTTATCCAGTAGCTTTTATCATTATTAGTATGACCACGCATATATTCTACTTTTTATTTCGGGCATATATTGGTTATGGTGACGTTTTACTAATATCTGCACTTTCTTTGTTTTTCCCTCTCCAATTCACTATTTATGTCATTTTATTTACATTTGTCATTGCTGGTTTAGTTGCTTTAATTACCATGATATTTAAGCCGATTAAACTATTACCCCTTGTTCCATTTATATTTATTTCATTTTTTATCAATTCACTTTTTTATAATGATATCCATCAATTTTTAGGAGGCGTATATTTTTGAAAATTAAAGAAATGGTAACTTCAGAAATGCCAAGAGAACGTTTGTTAAGCCATGGTGCAAAAAGTCTTTCGAATACAGAATTATTAGCTATATTAATTAACACCGGAAGAAAAGGATTCTCGAGCATAGACATTAGTAATGAACTGCTTAAATCTGCTTCGAATCTGAATGAATTGAAAAAATCTTCAATTAACGATTTGATACAAGTTAAAGGGATTGGATTACAAAAAGCAATTACTTTAAAAGCAGCATTTGAGCTAGGGGAAAGGATGGGGAGAAGAGCTGAAAATAATCGTATAAAAATAACGCAACCAAGTGATGTTGCTGATTATATGATTCCAACAATGAAAGATTTAACACAAGAACATTTTGTCATTTTATTGTTAAATTCAAAAAATGTAGTGATTAAAGAAACCTGTGTTTTTAAAGGTACATTAAATAGTTCGATTGTACATCCACGTGAAATTTTTAGTATTGCGGTGAGAGAAAATGCCAATGCAATCATCGCAGTTCATAATCATCCATCCGGTGATGTAACGCCCTCACAAGAAGATATCATAACAACAATGAGGTTGAAGGAGTGTGGTTTGATTTTAGGGATAGATTTATTGGATCATATTATAATCGGTGATAATAGATTTACGAGTCTTGTAGAAGCGGGTTACTTTGATGAAAATGATTGAAGTTGATAGAATTAATGACGTATCTTGTGTATAATACCTACGAAGTACTTTCATTGGAGGAAAAATAGTGACTCTATTTATTATTATCGGGGTTCTCGTGCCAATGGTTTATACCATGCAGTTAAATATTAAAAATGAACCTGTAACAAAGCGCAATCTATTAATAACATTAGCTTTATCTACGTTAGGTATTTTAGTAACGGCATTAGCAGGTGTGATTGTTACAAAACAAGCTTTTCCTTTATTAAGTGTAGCAATAGGCTCAATTTTTACAGGAATCGTTTGGGGCCTTTTACTAAGCGGTAGCTATGCGCTGATACGATTTTTATCTAACGCATTTGGGCGTAAGTAATAGTAATCTGTTCATCAAGTAGTATACGTGCTTGAAAACAAATTAAAACTCCTAATGTGGAACTAGTTAAAAAATTCTAAACTAGTACATTAGGAGTTTTGTTATGCAGAATAAATTTAATTGTTAAATTGAAAGTGTGGTAAAAACCCACTATTTATTTGAAAAAAATCGAGCAACCATATTAAACCTTGATATCCTAAGTAAATACATAATAAAACAAGTCCGACATAAATTAAAAATCGCAAAATAGAAAGTCCAACTCTAAAAAGGAGGATGACTAATAGTGCTATTAAAATAATTGTTAGTATACTCAATGCTACAAACCTCCTCATATGCTTTTAAATCATAACAAAATTATAAGCTATTTTAAATGAACGTGCATCAGTCCTAAGATATATCATGATTAAGGCTGAAGACTGAGGAAAATATACATAATAAAATATATAATTAGATGAAGACATTGGAGGCGAACTATGAGATTGATATTTAGTATGATTAAAAACATTATAGCAGTAATAGCAATTGTGATAATTGTTTATATCGCCTTGAAATACGCACCTTTTTTAAAAGAACAAGATTGGAATCCTGTAAATCACGATAATGATCAAATGAATCAAGTTACGCAACCCACTAATGATGCCCAACATGTTTATGTAAGTGGTGAGAAATATTCATTAAAAGAAAATGATTTAATAAAGAATGTACCATTAAGCCAAATTAAAAATGTATTTAAAATGATAGATAAACAAGAGTTTATGGCTGTGTCTGGAATGAATCGCATGGCTTATAATGATCAATATATTATAGGTCAAAGAGGAGACGAATTTATTCTTTATAAATTTGGAGATGAGTCAATGCGTGTTTACAATACTGAATTTGAAATGCAACAAGACTTAAATGAATTAGGGCAAAATTTACAACTAAAACCCGAAAATGCTTATCAATAGGAAATTATTGCATAAGAAATATATTTTAGTTATCCTGTCACTAGAATAAATTTAAAAGGTTGGTGTAGTTCAAATGGCAGAACAATCAAAACAGAAACAAGCTAATGAACAACAAAAGGCCCAGAACTTATTCGCACGTTGGAGACAACTTCAGAATTCGAACAGTGAATCCTCGAACGATACAAACAAATAATTTTAAAATTTAAATCGATTATTTAAACTACTAGTGACTGGAATGTTTGCTAGTAGTTTTTTTGCTTTTAAAATGCCACAAATTTTTTACGGAGTTGTTCATTTTCAAACTAATTCGTAGTTAGTGCTTTATTTCATAATGGGAGTAATATAAAATAGAAAAGGATATACAATATTTTGACATAATAGAGGTGTTCTGGGTGCTTAAGTTTTTTAAAAATAACAAATTAATTGTTGTTTTATGTGCAATTATCGTTTTTATTGCATTAATTGGGCTGTCCATACGTTCACAATCTCAATCACCTCCTGAACAATATATAGGTGATTCTGTGTCTTTTGGACAACGAGTTGTGAGTTATCCAGTTAATTTTGTTGCTGGTACGATTGGGGACTTTTTTAAAAAAGGAGATTCTAAAGAATCTAAAAATAAGATTAGCCAGTTAGAATCTAAGAACCAACAATTAGAAGCGGAAAATGAAAAATTAAAAAAAGAGCTTGATTTAAAAGATATTTCAAAATTTGATCCTATTTCTACTACGGTTTTAGCAAGAAATCCGGATCAGTGGATGAATACAATTGTTATTGATAAGGGATCTAAATCAGGTATAACTTCAAATATGGCTGTGATGACATCAAAAGGTTTTGTTGGAAGAGTTACTAAAGTTAATAAATTTTCTTCACAAGTTGATTTAATCTCAACTAATACACGTGCGGGTAAATTATCTGTAAATATACAACACGGCTCTAAAAATATATTTGGCTTAATTGATCGTTATGATGAAAAGAACTCAGAACTTGTAATTAGTGATATTAATAATAGAGATAATATCTCAAAAGGTGATAAAGTCGTTACAAGTGGATTAGCTGATCAATTACCAAGTAATTTATATATAGGAGAAGTGACTAAGGTTCAAAATGATCAATATGGCTTAGCTAAAGAAGTTAGGGTTAAGACTGGTGCAGACTTAACAGATTTGAGTCATGTTTATGTTGCAAAAAGAGATCCTAAAACAATTCCTGATGATGAAAGCAGGGATAAATAATGCGTACACTGTATTATTTTTTGATAGGTATTTTACTATTTTATATAGATACTGCAATTGGGCTTCTTATTCCAATGAACATAGGTAAGTTTGAACTTGTATTTGTACCACACCTTACATTTATGTATATTTTAATGATGGTAGTGTATCGTGGCTTTGGCGTATCATTATTGCTCAGCATATTTTTAGGCGTAATGACTGATGTATACTTTGGTAGTATTTATGGAGTGTACTTATTTGGCTATATATTGTTTTTAGCACTTATAGATCGATTCTTTAAAATTTTTTACAAAGATCATTCGATGTTATTCATTATTATATTAGCCAGCACCTTATTATTAGAAGTCTATGTGGCATTAATATACGGTATGTTAGGATTCATTCAATTTGATATTATTCATTTTGTAGTCTTTAGATTATTGCCAACATTAATTATGAATTTTGTACTGTTGATTATGCTTTATCCGTTGATTATAAAGTTCCTTAAAAAAACAAACAATGACATTGACATGAAACGTCGTCAATGGTAAGATGCAATAGTTGAGTAGTTATAAGTAGCTACATACAACCGCTCAAATATAGGTTCAAGAACATTTTTAATGAAGAAAGCGATTTTCAATCAAGGCGTTGAAGGAAGAAACGAGAAGAGTTTATCTTTATAAATGACTCGAGTTACGACCGAAACAACGTAGAGTGCAAACGCTTGACTCAATAACGAAATGTCACCTATGTATGGCGTGACTTATTATACAGGAGGTGCAAAGTATGTTTGCTATTATTGAAACAGGTGGAAAACAAATCAAAGTAGAAGAAGGTCAAGAAATCTTCGTTGAAAAATTAGACGTAAACGAAGGAGATACTTTTACATTTGATAAAGTATTATTTGTAGGTGGAGATTCAGTTAAAGTTGGAGCGCCAACAGTTGAAGGTGCAACAGTTACTGCTACTGTTAATAAACAAGGTCGCGGTAAAAAAATTACTGTATTCACATACAAACGTCGTAAAAATTCAAAACGTAAAAAAGGCCATCGTCAACCATACACTAAATTAACAATCGATAAAATCAACGCGTAATTATTATGATTACTGTTGATATTACAGTTAATGATGAAGGCAAAGTAACAGACGTTATTATGGATGGCCATGCTGACCATGGTGAATATGGTCATGATATCGTTTGTGCTGGAGCTTCAGCTGTATTGTTTGGTAGTGTTAATGCGATTATAGGATTGACATCTGAGAGACCAGATATCAATTATGACGACAATGGTGGTCATTTTCATATAAGAAGCGTTGATACAAATAACGATGAAGCGCAACTAATTCTTCAAACAATGCTTGTGTCTTTACAAACTATTGAAGAAGAATATAATGAGAATATTAGATTAAATTATAAGTGAGGTGCATTCCGATGTTAAAATTAAACTTACAATTCTTCGCATCTAAAAAAGGGGTAAGTTCTACAAAAAACGGACGTGACTCTGAATCAAAACGCTTAGGTGCTAAACGTGCTGACGGTCAATTCGTAACAGGTGGTTCAATTTTATATCGCCAACGTGGTACTAAAATTTACCCTGGTGAAAATGTAGGTCGTGGTGGCGATGATACATTATTCGCTAAAATCGACGGCGTTGTTAAATTCGAACGTAAAGGTCGCGACAAAAAACAAGTTTCTGTATATGCAGTAGCTGAATAATTTTGTCTAGTTAACACCAGAAGTGAATCTTCTGGTGTTTTTTACTTTTTATAAAACGTTTTTCATTATTATTTTCATTTTGTTATTAAAAAATGGGAATTTTAGACGTTATACTAAATGTGCGACTGCATAAGAGCCCCTAATCGCTAAACTATAAGGGGCTCTAATATGCTATAATTATTGGGAAAATGAAAATTATATGTAAAAGAGGTGAGATATATGTTTGTCGATCAAGTCAAAATATCTCTTAAAGCCGGTGATGGTGGTAATGGTATTACCGCATACAGAAGAGAAAAATATGTACCATTTGGTGGACCAGCTGGCGGTGACGGTGGTAAAGGTGCTTCAGTCGTATTTGAAGTGGATGAAGGTTTAAGAACGTTATTAGATTTTAGATATCAACGTCATTTTAAAGCAAGCAAAGGTGAAAATGGCCAAAGTAGTAATATGCATGGTAAAAATGCGGAAGATTTAGTATTAAAAGTTCCACCTGGTACAATTATTAAAAATGTTGAAACAGACGAAGTGTTAGCAGATCTTGTTGAAGATGGTCAAAGAGCTGTAGTAGCGAAGGGCGGTCGAGGTGGCCGAGGTAATTCACGTTTTGCAACACCTAGAAACCCTGCACCTGACTTCAGTGAAAAAGGTGAACCAGGCGAGGAATTAGATGTATCTTTAGAATTGAAATTATTAGCTGATGTAGGATTAGTAGGTTTCCCTAGTGTGGGTAAATCGACTTTATTATCTATCGTTTCAAAAGCTAAGCCTAAAATTGGGGCATATCATTTTACAACGATTAAACCAAATCTAGGTGTTGTTTCAACACCTGATCAACGTAGTTTTGTTATGGCAGATTTACCAGGTTTAATTGAAGGTGCATCTGATGGCGTTGGATTAGGACATCAATTTTTAAGACATGTAGAGAGAACAAAAGTTATTGTTCACATGATTGATATGAGCGGTTCTGAAGGTAGAGAACCTATTGAAGATTATAAAGTCATTAATCAAGAATTAGCTGCGTACGAGCAACGTTTAGAAGATAGACCTCAAATCGTAGTAGCTAACAAGATGGATTTACCTGAATCACAAGATAATTTAAACTTGTTTAAAGAAGAAATTGGCGAAGATGTGCCAGTTATTCCAGTTTCAACAATAACGCGTGATAATATTGATCAATTATTATATGCAATAGCAGATAAATTAGAAGAATATAAAGATGTTGACTTCACAGTTGAAGAAGAGGAGTCAGTTGGCATTAACCGAGTATTATATAAACATACACCGTCACAAGATAAATTTACAATTTCAAGAGATGATGATGGTGCTTATGTGGTAAGTGGTAATGCTATTGAAAGAATGTTTAAAATGACTGACTTTAACAGTGATCCAGCAGTACGTCGATTTGCTCGTCAAATGCGTTCGATGGGTATTGATGATGCACTTAGAGAACGTGGTTGTAAAAATGGTGATATCGTTAGAATTCTTGGCGGAGAATTTGAATTCGTTGAATAGGAGCGTAACATGATGGACAATAAAGATTATAAAAAGTTTTATTTAATTAGAGAAGATGTCTTGCCTGAATCCGTGGTTAAAACATTGAAGATTAAAGATGCCTTAAAAAGTGATCCGACATTGTCCATTTATGATGCCGTTAAACAGTTTGATCTATCTAGAAGTGCTTTTTATAAATATAGAGAAACGATATTTCCAGTAGACGATAAAATGCTTGACCATCGAGAATTTACATTAATTTTATATGTAACAGATATTGTGGGTATGTTGGCACGTGTACTAGATGTTATATCAAAGTTAGAACTATCTGTATTAACGATTCATCAAAGTATTCCAATGGAAGAAAAAGCAACAATAACATTATCACTGAATGCTAAATCTAAAGAAACTGCAGTAGAAGATGTTATTGGCGCTTTGAGAAATTTAGATTATGTATCAAAAGTAGAATTAATTAGTATGAGTATGTAAGGATGTGCCTATAATGTACGCGTATGTCAAAGGTAAGTTAACACATTTATATCCTACACACGTAGTTGTTGAAACTGCTGGTGTTGGTTATGAAATTCAAACACCAAATTCTTATCGTTTTCAAAAGCAACTAGATCATGAAGTTTTAATTCATACATCTTTAATTGTTCGTGAAGATGCACAATTATTGTATGGATTTAGTAGTGAAGAAGAGAAAGATATGTTCTTGAGTTTAATTAAAGTTACTGGTATTGGTCCGAAATCAGCTTTAGCTATTTTAGCGACAAGTACGCCTAATGAAGTAAAACGTGCCATTGAAAATGAAAATGATACGTATTTAACTAAATTCCCAGGAATTGGTAAGAAAACGGCAAGACAGATTGTCTTAGATTTAAAAGGTAAAGTGAAAATCACTGAAGAAGATAGCGATTCATTATTACAAGTAGACGCTACTTCGACGGTGCAAGATCAATTCGTGCAAGAAGCAATGTTAGCGTTAGAAGCATTAGGTTATTCTAAACGAGAGCTTGCAAAAGTTGAGAAAACGTTAAATAAAAATAAATATGACTCAGTTGATGAAGCTGTTAAGGCAGGTCTTCAATTAGTTGTATCTTAATTTTAAATAGATTAATAGGGGAAGTGTTGTCATGAATGAGCGTATGGTTGATCAATCAATGCATAGTGAAGAAACTGATTTCGAATTGTCGCTTAGACCTACGAGATTACGACAATATATTGGTCAAAATTCAATAAAAAGTAATTTAGAAGTATTTATTAAAGCGGCTAAACTTCGTCATGAACCATTAGATCATGTATTGCTTTTTGGCCCCCCTGGATTAGGTAAGACAACATTATCTAATATCATTGCCAATGAAATGGAAGTTAATATACGTACAGTATCAGGGCCTTCATTAGAAAGACCTGGTGATTTGGCTGCAATTTTATCAGGACTTCAACCTGGAGATGTTTTGTTTATTGATGAAATACACAGACTGAGTAGTGTTGTTGAAGAAGTGTTATACCCTGCAATGGAAGATTTCTTTTTAGATATTATCATTGGTAAAGGCGATGAGGCTAGAAGTATCCGTATCGACTTACCTCCATTCACTTTGGTAGGTGCAACAACGCGAGCTGGCAGCTTAACAGGTCCACTAAGGGATCGATTTGGTGTGCACTTAAGATTAGAATATTATAATGAATCAGATTTAAAAGAAATCATTATTAGAACAGCTGAGGTTTTAGGCACAGGTATTGATGAAGAAAGTGCCATTGAACTTGCTAAACGTTCTAGAGGGACTCCAAGAGTAGCAAATCGACTATTGAAGCGGGTAAGAGACTTCCAGCAAGTGAATGAAGATGAACAAATATACATTGAAACAACGAAGCACGCATTAGGTTTACTTCAAGTTGATCAACACGGACTAGATTACATTGATCATAAAATGATGAACTGTATTATTAAGCAGTATAATGGTGGACCTGTTGGTTTAGATACGATTGCCGTAACAATTGGTGAAGAACGTATTACAATTGAGGACGTTTATGAGCCATTTCTTATTCAGAAAGGCTTTTTAGAACGTACGCCACGTGGCAGAAAAGCAACACCATTAGCTTATGAACATTTTGCAAAGTCGAATGAGGAGAGAGAATAACGTGAATTTTGAAGAATTTGACTATGACTTACCAGAATCATTAATTGCTCAAACGCCTTTAAAAGATCGTGATCATAGTCGTTTATTAGTCATGGATAGAGAAACTGGTGAAATGAAACATTTACATTTCAAAGATATCATTGAGTATTTTAGACCTGGTGATACATTAGTGCTTAACGATACGCGAGTAATGCCAGCTAGACTTTTTGGTTTAAAAGAAGAAACTGGTGCAAAAGTTGAAATGTTAATGTTAACTCAAATTGAAGGTAATGATTGGGAAGTCTTACTGAAACCAGCTAAGCGTATTAAAGTTGGTAATAAATTGAATTTTGGTAATGGCAAAATTATAGCTGAATGCATAAAAGAAATGGATCAAGGTGGACGCATCATGCGTTTACATTATGAAGGTATTTTACAAGAAAGATTAGATGAATTAGGGGAAATGCCACTGCCACCATACATCAAAGAACGTTTAGATGATCCAGATCGTTATCAAACAGTTTACGCTAAAGAAAGTGGTTCAGCGGCAGCACCAACAGCAGGATTACATTTTACTGATGAGTTATTAACTGAAATTAAAAATAAAGGTGTTAATATCGCATTTGTTACATTACATGTTGGGTTAGGTACGTTTAGACCGGTGAGCGTCGATGATGTGAATGACCACGAAATGCATAGTGAATATTATCAAATGACACAAGAAACAGCTGATTTATTAAATGATACTGAGTCCAAAGGACATCGCATTATATCAGTTGGTACAACTTCAACACGTACACTTGAAACAATTCGACGCGATCATGATAAATTTGTTGAAACGAGTGGCTGGACTAATATATTTATTTATCCAGGATTTGATTTTAAAGCAATTGATGGCCAGATTACTAATTTTCATTTACCAAAATCAACATTAGTTATGCTAGTATCAGCGTTTAGTACTCGTGAAAATGTTCTGAATGCTTATAAAACGGCAGTAAATTTAGAATATAGATTCTTTAGTTTTGGCGATGCAATGTTAATTATATAAAAAGAATGTGAGGATTTTGAATATGCCTGCAGTAACATACGAACACATTAAAACTTGTAAACAATCAGGTGCGCGTTTAGGTATCGTGCACACACCACACGGTTCATTTGAAACACCTATGTTTATGCCAGTTGGTACTAAAGCAACCGTTAAAACAATGAGTCCAGAAGAGTTAAGACAAATTGAAGCAAAAATCATTTTGGGCAACACATATCATTTGTGGTTACAACCCGGAAATGATATTATCAAACACGCTGGGGGATTACATAAATTCATGAATTGGGATGGTCCGATTCTAACAGATTCAGGCGGTTTCCAAGTGTTTAGTTTAAGTAATTTACGTAAAATTACAGAAGAAGGCGTGGAATTTAGACATCATACTAATGGGTCTAAATTATTTTTGAGTCCTGAGAAATCAATGCAAATTCAAAATGATTTAGGTTCTGATATTATGATGGCATTTGATGAATGTCCACCAATGCCTGCTGAATATGATTATGTAAAAAAATCTATTGAACGTACAACACGTTGGGCGAAAAGATGTCTAGATGCACACCAAAGACCTGAAGATCAAGCATTGTTCGGCATTATACAAGGTGGCGAATATGAAGATTTAAGAGAACAAAGTGCAAAGGATTTAGTAGAATTAGATTTTCCTGGTTATGCAATCGGCGGTTTGTCAGTTGGTGAACCTAAACCGGTTATGTATAAAATGGTTGAACATACAGAGCAGTTTATGCCTAAAGATAAACCAAGATATTTAATGGGTGTAGGATCTCCAGATGCGTTAATCGAATGTAGTATTCGCGGCATGGATATGTTTGATTGTGTCTTACCGACACGTATTGCCAGAAATGGTACTTGTATGACATCGCAAGGTCGTTTAGTTATTAAAAATGCAAAATTTGCAGATGATTTAAGACCGTTAGATGAGAATTGTGACTGTTATACATGTCAAAACTATTCAAGAGCGTATATACGTCATTTAATCAAGGCAGAGGAAACTTTTGGTATTCGTCTTACTACTATTCATAATTTACATTTTCTGCTAAAATTAATGGAAGATATAAGACAAGCCATTCGAGAAGATCGTCTTTTAGATTTCAAAGAAGAATTCTTCGAGCAATATGGATTAAATGTTGAGAACCCAAAAAACTTTTAAGCAAGAGGAGCGTATAAAATGCAATTTTCATTACTAATATATATAGTCGTAATTTTTGCGGTTATGTATTTCTTGATGATTAGACCACAACAAAAACGTGCGAAACAGCATCGTGAGTTGATTAATAACATTCAATCTGGTCAAAGAATTACAACTATTGGTGGTATTAAAGGTACTGTTAAAGCAGTAGATGAAACAACTGTTGTTATTACAGTTAATGGTCATGGTACTGAATTAACTTTCGAAAAACCTGCTATTAAACAAGTTGACCCTTCATAACGAGAAGTGGTATTAAAAAGGATGAAACGAATAGCGTTTCATCCTTTTTAAGTTATAAGTAGTATGTAGAATAGCTTATTTTTATTCCAAAAAAAGAAATTGTGATACATAATAATTGTTAAATTTAAATTAAATATATCTATGACTATTTTTACTCCCTGCTCTAGTATGTTAATATGTATAAGGCTAATAAATTTTGTAAGAAAGATTTAACTTGCGTTATAAAATAGTATTCAAGTATTCTAAATACATACGTAAATAATGAGGTGTTCATGTGAAGAAAAGTAGTAGAATAATTGCGTTCTTGCTTTTAGTCGTATTGTTGTTTGCCGGAATGGCTGCAACTTATAAAAGTGTTATAAAGAATGTCAATTTAGGACTTGATTTGCAAGGTGGATTTGAGGTGCTTTATCAAGTCGATCCTTTAAATAAAGGCGACAAAATAGATAAAAAAGCCTTACAATCAACAGCGCAAACATTAGAAAATCGTGTTAACGTTTTAGGTGTTTCCGAACCTAAAATTCAAGTTGAAGAACCTAATAGAATTAGAGTTCAACTTGCTGGTGTAACAGACCAGAATGAAGCACGTAAAATTTTATCTTCTCAGGCTAATTTAACAATTCGCGATGCAGAAGATAAAGTAAAATTAAGCGGTTCTGATATTAAACAGGGATCTGCCAAACAAGAATTTAAACAGGAAACAAACCAGCCTACAGTTACTTTTAAAGTAAAAGACAAAAACAAATTTAAAAAAGTAACGGAAGAAATCTCTAAGAAACGTGATAATGTCATGGTTGTTTGGTTAGATTTCAAAAAAGGTGACAGCTATAAAAAAGAAGCACAAAAGAAAAACCCTAAATTTATTTCTGCAGCAAGTGTTGATCAACCAATCAATTCTGATAGCGTAGAAATCTCTGGTGGATTTAAAGGACAAGAAGGCGTTAAAAAAGCAAAACAAATCGCCGAATTGTTAAATGCAGGTTCTTTACCAGTTGACTTGAAAGAAATTTATTCAAACTCAGTAGGTGCACAATTTGGTCAAGATGCATTAGATAAAACTGTGTTTGCATCGTTTATTGGTGTAGCATTAATTTATTTATTCATGCTTGGATTCTACCGATTACCTGGTTTAGTAGCGATTATTGCATTGACAACTTATATCTATCTAACGTTAGTAGCATTTAATTTCATTTCCGGGGTTCTAACTTTACCAGGATTAGCGGCGTTGGTATTAGGTGTAGGTATGGCTGTAGATGCCAATATTATCATGTATGAGCGTATTAAGGATGAACTTCGAATAGGTAGAACGATAAAGCAAGCCTTTTCTAAAGCAAACAAAAGTTCGTTCCTAACAATTTTTGATTCTAACTTAACAACAGTTATCGCCGCAGCAGTATTATTCTTCTTCGGTGAAAGTTCAGTTAAAGGTTTCGCGACAATGTTATTATTAGGTATTCTAATGATCTTTGTTACAGCCGTGTTCTTATCAAGATTCTTATTATCATTACTTGTTTCATCAAATATATTCAAAAATCAATTTTGGTTATTTGGTGTTAAAAAGAATAAACGACATGATATTAATGAAGGTGTAGATGTTCATGACCTTAAAACTTCATTCGAGAAATGGAATTTTGTTAAATTAGCTAAGCCATTAATTGGAGTAAGTATTTTAATTGTAGTTGTCGGTTTAGTTATTCTTTATATCTTCAAGTTAAACTTAGGAATTGATTTCTCAAGTGGTACACGTGTAGATTTCCAATCTAAACAAGCAATTACTCAACAAAAGGTTGAGCAAGTTGTAAAAGATAGTGGACTTAAAGCGGATCAAATTCAAATCAATGGTAAAGATAATAAAGTAGCAACTGTTCAATTTAAAGACGATTTAACGCGTGCTCAAGATAATAAATTGAGTGATAATATTAAATCGAAATTCGGTGACACACCTCAAATTAATACTGTATCACCAATTATTGGACAGGAATTAGCAAAAAATGCAATGCTTGCATTAATCTATGCATCGATAGGTATCATCATCTATGTATCATTACGATTTGAATGGCGCATGGGTCTTTCATCTGTATTGGCATTATTACATGATGTATTCATTATAGTAGCGATTTTCAGTTTATTTAGAATTGAAGTAGATTTAACATTTATCGCCGCTGTATTAACAATTGTCGGTTATTCAATTAATGATACAATCGTAACGTTTGACCGTGTACGTGAAAACTTACAAAAGGTTAAAGTGATTACGACAACAGAACAAATTGATGATATCGTTAATAGATCAATTAGACAGACAATGACACGTTCAATTAATACAGTATTAACAGTTATTGTAGTAGTAGTTGCTATACTATTCTTCGGTGCTCCTACGATATTCAACTTTACTTTAGCATTATTTATCGGATTGATTTCTGGTGTATTCTCTTCAATCTTCATTGCCGTTCCGCTATGGGGAATAATGAAAAAACGTCAGCTGAAAAAATCGCCGAAACACAAATTAGTTGTATATAAAGAAAAGAAATCGAACGATGAAAAGATTTTAGTTTAAAATGAATTAAGCGGTATGTGAAACAATAAAGAGTTCACATACCGCTTTTTACTTTGTTTAAATTTAACAAAATATATATAAATAAGTTCCCGCATTCATTTTTAAAAAATGGTATAATTAAAGTCTTGATTATTTAGATAAGTGCTTTTTATTTAAAGTAATTTTAGATATAATGTCTTTTGGAAATGAGGCGTAAATATATATGATTAAACCGAAGTATAAGTGGAAATTAACTAAACCAGCTGAATACATAAGTGATGAATTAACATCAAAATTAAAGTTAACGCCAATCGTAAAAAAAATATTAGAAAGTAAATCGATTATTGATGAACAAACAATAGAAGCCATCATCTCAGATACAGATATCAATCATGATGCACTGCAATTGAGCGATATGACTAAGACTATTGAAAGAATTAAAAGAGCGATAGCGAATGATGAGAAAATCCTAGTTTATGGTGATTACGATGCCGACGGTGTTACCTCAACTACAATTTTAGTGACAACATTACAACTTTTAGGTGCACAAGTAGGATGGCATATTCCTAACCGCTTTACCGAAGGATATGGACCAAACGAACTAGCATTTAGAAATGCTCATGATGAAGGCATAACATTAATCATAACTGTTGATAATGGCATACAAGGTCATAATGAAATTAAAATGGTTCAAGATTTAGGAGTTGATGTCATTGTAACTGATCATCATGAAATTGGTAGTACATTACCAGAAGCATATGCAATCGTACATCCAATGCATCCATCGTTTAATTATCCGTTCCAACAATTGTGTGGTGCAGGTGTTGCGTACAAATTAGCACAAGCATTGATTGAAAATGTACCTGATTATTTTAAAGCATTAGTTGCGATAGGTACCATTGCGGATTTAGTATCCTTAACTGATGAAAATCGATCATTAGTGAAACAAGGATTAAAAGTCTTAAATGATCAATGTCCGACCTCTGTTAAAGCGTTGCTAAAAGAAGCGGGATACAATGACAATATTGATGAAGAAACAATTGGTTTTATTATTGGACCTAGACTTAATGCTGTAGGTCGTTTAGATGACGCATCATTAGCTTGCGAATTGTTGATGACTGACGACGAAGAAGAAGCTGCATTTTTAGCAGAACAAGTTGAACATTTTAACCGTGAAAGAAAAGATATTGTAGCAACTATCACAGAAGAAGCAATGGCTATGGCAGAAACGAAAGTTAAAAAGGGAGATTTATTTTTACTTTTAGCAAAAGAAAATTGGCATGAAGGTGTCTTAGGTATTGTTGCTTCGAAAATTGTCGAAACATTTGCTTTGCCAACATTAATTTTAAATATTGATAGGGAGCAAAATCATGCAAAAGGTTCCGCCAGATCAATTGATCAAGTGTCGATGTTTGAAATACTATCAGCACATCAAGAGTTAATCGCTAAATTTGGCGGCCATCATATGGCTGCAGGTATGACGATGGATATTGAAAATATAGAATCGTTAGCTGAAGGTTTAAATAAATGGATGAAAGAATTATCTAAAACAACTTCGTTAGATCCCGTAAAGCCAGTAGACGTATTATTAACAGAAAATGATATAACGATTAAAAATATTCGTGATATGAATCGTTTAAGACCCTTCGGAACAGATTTTTCTAGACCTATTTTTGAAATGGATGATTTGTCAGTTTCTTCAGTTAAGGCGATCGGTCAACAAAAAAATCATCTAAAATTGACACTTGGTGAAAGTAATATCGCCGCGCTATTTTGGCAAAATGGTCACTTAGAACCTGAGTTACAAGATGAACAGCCAATTAATATATTAGGATCTGTTCAAATCAACGAATGGAATGGTAATCAATCACCGCAATTAATTATTCAAGATATTGCGATGAATGAACAGCAAATATTAGATTATAGAAGTAAGCGAAAAAGTTTACCTTTTACAGAAAATGATGAAAATATTGTCGTGCTTATTCATCCTAAAAGTGATAAAGTAAATGCGAATGAATATTATTATGGTGAAGAAATTAAACATCAAACTGATAAAGTAGTATTAAGAGATTTACCAACGTCAATGGAAGACTTGTCTAATTCCTTGCAACAACTGCAATTTTCTCAACTTTATATAGTTTTGCAACATAATCATTCGATTTACTTCGATGGTATACCTAATATGGATATTTTTAAAAAGTGTTATAAAGCATTAATAACTAAACAAGAAACAAATATCCAGAAAGAGGGTATGTTATTGTGTCAACATTTAAGTGTGAAACCAGATACACTTAAATTCATGTTGAAAGTTTTCTTAGATTTAAAATTTGTAACACAAGAAGATGGTTTAATTCGAATCAATCAACAACCTGATAAAAGATCGATTGATTCCAGCAAAGTATATCAATTAAGACAACAACGTATGGATGTTGAAAAGCAATTATTATATCAAGATTTTTCAGAAATAAAAAATTGGATAAAGTCACAATTGTCGTGAGCAATTTAGGAGGAAATATTAATGGATTTAAAGCAATACGTATCAGAAGTTCAAGATTGGCCGAAACCAGGTGTTAGTTTCAAGGATATTACTACAATTATGGATAATGGTGAAGCATATGGCTATGCAACAGATAAAATTGTAGAATACGCAAAAGACAGAGATGTTGATATCGTTGTAGGACCTGAAGCGCGTGGCTTTATCATTGGCTGTCCTGTAGCTTATTCAATGGGGATTGGCTTTGCACCTGTTAGAAAAGAAGGGAAATTACCTCGTGAAGTCATTCGTTATGAGTATGACCTAGAATATGGTACAAATGTTTTAACAATGCACAAAAATGCAATTAAACCAGGTCAACGTGTGTTAATTACAGATGATTTATTAGCTACTGGTGGTACGATTGAAGCAGCAATAAAATTAGTTGAAAAATTAGGCGGTATCGTAGTAGGTATTGCATTTATAATTGAATTGAAATATTTAAATGGTATTGAAAAAATTAAAGATTACGATGTTATGAGTTTAATCTCATACGACGAATAATAAATAATATAATTTTATCAAATGAAATCCTTCATCAAATGTATAAGAACCAATGACTTAATTAAAAAAGTTGTTTAAGTTTTCTTAACATGAGATGTTAGGATTTTTTATTTACTGAAAATGTTAGATGATTGAGCATTATACCTTAATAACATCGTTTATTTATTTCATAAATTGTAGTATCATAGAACTAATATTTAAAAAATGAAACAGTAGATTTAGGTCGAATTTTTGTAAAAGTTTTAAAAGTAGGAATAGTATACAAATTAAACTCGCTCAAGTAAAATTAATATTACGATTAATGACGACAGGATAAATATTTATCGTCGACGGACGTATGATTGGTGTGGGACAAATACTATTCAACAAGAGTACCTAAATCATTGTTTAAGGCGAAGTAATAAATATGAATGGGGTGTATCATATAATGAACAACGAATATCCATATAGTGCAGATGAAGTTCTTCACAAAGCAAAATCATATTTGTCAGCAGATGAATATGAGTATGTTTTAAAAAGCTATCATATTGCTTATGAAGCACATAAAGGTCAGTTCCGAAAAAACGGATTACCATACATTATGCATCCTATACAAGTTGCAGGTATTTTAACAGAAATGCGATTAGACGGACCGACGATTGTCGCAGGTTTTTTGCATGATGTAATTGAAGATACACCGTATACATTTGAAGATGTAAAAGAAATGTTCAATGAAGAAGTTGCTCGAATTGTTGATGGTGTGACGAAGCTTAAAAAAGTAAAATACCGCTCAAAAGAAGAACAACAAGCTGAAAATCATCGCAAGTTATTTATTGCGATTGCCAAAGATGTACGCGTAATTTTGGTGAAATTAGCAGACAGATTACATAATATGCGTACCTTGAAAGCCATGCCGCGTGAAAAACAAATTAGAATTTCTCGAGAAACATTAGAAATTTATGCACCTTTAGCACATCGTCTTGGTATTAATACAATTAAATGGGAACTAGAAGATACAGCTCTTCGTTATATTGATAATGTGCAATATTTTAGAATAGTCAATTTAATGAAGAAGAAACGTAGTGAACGTGAAGCGTATATCGAAACGGCTATTGATAGAATACGTACTGAAATGGACCGAATGAATATCGAAGGCGATATAAATGGTAGACCTAAACATATTTACAGTATTTATCGGAAAATGATGAAGCAGAAAAAACAATTTGATCAAATTTTTGATTTGTTGGCGATACGTGTTATTGTCAATTCTATTAATGATTGTTATGCGATACTTGGGTTGGTGCATACGTTATGGAAACCGATGCCAGGACGTTTTAAAGATTATATTGCAATGCCTAAACAAAATTTGTATCAGTCATTGCATACTACAGTAGTAGGTCCAAATGGAGACCCGCTCGAAATCCAAATACGAACGTTTGATATGCACGAAATTGCTGAGCATGGTGTTGCAGCACACTGGGCTTACAAAGAAGGTAAAAAAGTAAGTGAAAAAGATCAAACTTATCAAAATAAGTTAAATTGGTTAAAAGAATTAGCTGAAGCGGATCATACATCGTCTGACGCTCAAGAATTTATGGAAACCTTAAAATATGACTTACAGAGTGACAAAGTATACGCATTTACCCCAGCGAGTGATGTTATTGAGTTGCCATATGGTGCTGTGCCGATTGATTTTGCTTATGCGATTCACAGTGAAGTAGGTAATAAGATGATTGGTGCCAAGGTGAATGGCAAAATTGTACCAATTGACTATATTTTACAAACAGGCGATATTGTTGAAATACGTACTAGTAAACATTCATATGGACCAAGTCGTGATTGGTTGAAAATTGTTAAATCGTCTAGTGCCAAAGGTAAAATTAAAAGTTTCTTCAAAAAACAAGATCGTTCATCTAATATTGAAAAAGGCCGAATGATGGTTGAAGCTGAAATAAAAGAGCAAGGATTTAGAGTCGAAGATATTTTGACAGAGAAAAATATTCAGGTTGTTAATGAAAAATATAACTTTGCAAATGAAGATGATTTATTCGCAGCTGTAGGATTTGGCGGCGTGACATCCCTACAGATTGTTAATAAATTAACTGAAAGACAACGTATTTTAGATAAACAACGTGCTTTAAATGAAGCACAAGAAGTTACGAAATCATTGCCTATTAAAGACAACATCATTACTGATAGTGGTGTCTATGTAGAAGGTTTAGAAAATGTACTTATCAAGTTGTCAAAATGTTGTAATCCTATACCAGGTGATGATATTGTAGGTTATATCACCAAAGGTCACGGTATTAAAGTACATCGCACTGATTGCCCAAATATTAAGAACGAAACTGAACGACTAATTAATGTTGAATGGGTAAAATCAAAAGACGCAACTCAAAAATATCAGGTTGATTTAGAGGTAACTGCGTATGACCGAAATGGCTTGTTGAATGAAGTACTACAAGCTGTTAGCTCGACAGCCGGCAATTTAATTAAAGTTTCAGGACGTTCAGATATTGATAAAAATGCAATAATAAATATTAGTGTCATGGTGAAAAACGTGAATGATGTTTATCGTGTGGTAGAAAAGATCAAACAACTTGGTGATGTTTATACAGTAACAAGAGTTTGGAACTAGAGGTGCAAAATATGAAAGTAGTTGTACAAAGAGTTAAAGAAGCATCGGTGACGAATGATACATTAAATAATCAAATCAAAAAAGGATATTGTTTATTAGTCGGTATCGGTCAGAACTCTACAGAGCAAGATGCAGATGTAATTGCAAAGAAAATTGCTAATGCAAGATTATTTGAAGATGACAATAATAAATTAAACTTTAATATCCAACAAATGAATGGTGAAATACTATCAGTTTCACAATTTACTCTCTATGCAGATGTAAAAAAAGGTAACCGTCCAGGTTTCTCAAATTCTAAAAATCCTGATCAAGCGGTAAAAATTTATGAGTATTTTAATGATGCGCTACGAGCGTATGGTCTTACTGTGAAAACAGGTGAATTTGGAACACACATGAATGTTAGCATAAATAATGATGGTCCAGTCACTATTATTTATGAAAGTCAGGACGGCAAAATTCAATGAAAAAAATAGAGGCATGGTTATCTAAAAAGGGTCTTAAAAATAAACGTACTCTAATAGTAGTGATTGCCTTTGTCTTATTTATCATCTTTTTATTTTTATTGCTGAATAGCAATAGTGAAGATAGTGGGAACATCACGATAACTGAAAATGCTGAATTACGTACAGGTCCAAACGCTGCGTATCCAGTCATATATAAAGTTGAGAAAGGTGACCATTTTAAAAAGATTGGTAAAGTAGGTAAATGGATTGAAGTTGAAGATACATCCAGTAATGAAAAAGGTTGGATAGCTGGATGGCACACAAATTTAGATATTGTCGCGGATAATACGAAGGAGAAAAATCCTTTGCAAGGTAAAACAATAGTGCTTGATCCTGGTCATGGAGGTAGTGACCAGGGTGCTTCAAGCAATACTAAATATAAAAGTTTAGAAAAAGACTATACGTTGAAAACAGCAAAAGAATTGCAGCGTACTTTAGAAAAAGAAGGCGCAACTGTTAAGATGACAAGAACAGACGATACATATGTTTCACTAGAAAATCGTGATATCAAAGGCGATGCCTATTTGAGTATACATAATGATGCATTAGAATCATCTAATGCAAATGGAATGACAGTTTATTGGTATCATGATAATCAAAGAGCTTTAGCAGATACGTTAGACGCTACGATTCAGAAGAAAGGTCTACTTTCTAATCGCGGTTCAAGACAAGAAAATTATCAAGTGTTAAGACAAACAAAAGTTCCTGCTGTTTTATTAGAATTAGGTTATATTAGTAACCCAACTGATGAAACGATGATTAAAGATCAATTACATAGACAAATTTTAGAACAAGCAATTGTTGATGGCCTTAAAATTTATTTTTCTGCGTAGGGCTTGCAAAAATATGTGAAAGTAGTTATCATTGATATTGAATTTTATAACTAAAACCGTTAGTATTCTTGAAATGGTAAATGAAATAGGTAGCAATCTAACTAAGATTGTGTAGGAATATAATCCATAGACTGAAAGATTATGCTGAGTAGTTTATATACATTGAACACAAGAAGAGGTGCTTTATGAAAAGTAAAGCCGTTAAACGTACGTTAAACGTTTTGAGTGGGTTTATTTAATGCACGCTTATAAAAAGTAATGATGATTACAATTAGGCATGTTTTTTAAACCAATGAGGGTGGCAACACGGATATTCGTCCCTTGTGCAGTTTCAGGCTGTGCAAGGGCTTTTTCTTTTGCTTTTAAAATTATGATTTATCATGCAAAGTTAAGTGATCGTATATAGTTTTAGTTTTAAAAAGGTAATTAAATAAAATAGTTTGCCGAGGGAGATGTCAAAATGATTAAAATACCTAGAGGGACGCAGGATATTTTACCTGAAGATTCAAAGAAATGGCGTTACATTGAAAATCAATTAGATGAATTAATGACATTTTATAATTATAAAGAAATAAGAACACCAATTTTTGAAAGTACAGATCTTTTTGCAAGAGGTGTTGGTGATTCAACCGATGTCGTACAAAAAGAAATGTATACATTTAAAGATAAAGGCGATAGAAGTATTACATTAAGACCTGAAGGAACAGCTGCAGTTGTACGTTCATATATTGAACATAAAATGCAAGGTAATCCAAACCAACCAATTAAACTTTATTACAATGGACCGATGTTTAGATATGAACGTAAGCAAAAAGGGCGCTATCGTCAATTTAATCAATTTGGTGTAGAAGCTATTGGTGCTGAAAATCCTAGCGTAGATGCAGAAGTATTAGCTATGGTTATGCATATTTATCAATCATTTGGATTAAAACATTTAAAGCTTGTTATTAATAGTGTAGGGGATATGGCGTCTCGAAAAGAATATAACGAAGCGTTAGTGAAACACTTTGAACCAGTAATTCATGAATTTTGTTCAGATTGTCAATCACGTTTGCATACAAATCCGATGCGAATTTTGGATTGTAAAGTTGACCGTGATAAAGAAGCGATTAAGACTGCACCTAGAATCACTGATTTCTTAAATGAGGAATCTAAGGCATATTATGAACAAGTAAAAGCTTATTTAGATGATTTAGGTATTCCATATATTGAAGATCCTAACTTAGTTCGTGGATTGGATTATTATACACATACAGCATTTGAATTAATGATGGATAACCCTAACTATGATGGTGCCATTACAACGCTTTGTGGTGGTGGCCGTTATAATGGTTTATTAGAATTGCTAGATGGTCCAAGTGAAACAGGTATTGGTTTTGCGCTAAGTATAGAACGATTATTGCTTGCACTTGAAGAAGAAGGTATCGAATTAGATATTGAAGAAAACTTAGATTTATTCATTGTTACAATGGGTGATCAAGCAGATCGATATGCTGTGAAGTTATTAAATCATTTGAGACATAATGGTATTAAAGCAGATAAAGACTACTTACAGCGTAAAATTAAAGGACAAATGAAACAAGCAGACCGTTTAGGTGCCAAGTTTACAATCGTTATTGGTGATCAAGAATTAGAAAATAATAAAATCGATGTTAAAAATATGACAACTGGTGAATCTGAAACAATTGAATTAGACGCATTAGTCGAATATTTTAAGAAGTAGAGAGGGCGTTAAAATATGAGTAAGAGAACAACTTATTGTGGATTAGTTACTGAAGCATTTTTAGGACAAGAAATTACATTAAAAGGATGGGTTAACAATCGTCGTGACCTAGGTGGATTGATTTTCGTTGATTTAAGAGATAGAGAAGGAATTGTACAAGTCGTGTTTAATCCTGCATTTTCAGAAGAGGCATTGAAAATTGCTGAAACAGTACGTTCTGAATATGTTGTAGAAGTTCAAGGTACAGTTACGAAGCGTGACCCTGAAACAGTTAATCCTAAAATTAAAACTGGCCAAGTTGAAGTACAAGTTACAAATATTAAAGTGATTAATAAATCTGAGACACCACCATTTTCTATAAATGAAGAAAATGTTAACGTTGATGAAAATATTCGATTAAAATACCGTTATTTAGATTTACGTCGTCAAGAGTTAGCGCAAACATTTAAAATGAGACATCAAATTACACGTTCTATTCGTCAATATTTGGATGATGAAGGTTTCTTTGACATCGAAACACCAGTACTAACGAAGTCAACACCTGAGGGTGCACGTGACTATTTAGTACCATCTCGTGTTCATGATGGTGAATTTTATGCATTACCACAATCACCACAATTATTTAAGCAATTATTGATGATTAGTGGATTTGACAAATACTACCAAATCGTAAAATGCTTCCGTGACGAAGATTTACGTGCAGATCGTCAACCTGAATTTACACAAGTCGATATTGAAATGAGTTTTGTAGACCAAGAAGATGTGATGCAAATGGGTGAAGAAATGCTTAAAAAAGTTGTTAAAGAAGTTAAAGGCGTTGAAATTAATGGCGCTTTCCCACGCATGACATATAAAGAAGCGATGCGTCGCTATGGTTCTGATAAACCAGATACGCGTTTTGAAATGGAATTAATTGACGTTTCTCAATTAGGACGTGATATGGACTTTAAAGTATTTAAAGATACTGTTGAAAATGATGGTGAAATTAAAGCAATTGTCGCTAAAGGTGCGGCTGAACAATATACTCGTAAAGATATGGATGCTTTAACAGAATTTGTAAACATCTATGGTGCTAAAGGATTAGCGTGGGTTAAAGTTGTGGAAGATGGTTTGACAGGTCCAATTGGACGTTTCTTTGAAACAGAAAATGTTGAAACATTACTTACATTAACTGGTGCTGAAGCTGGTGACTTAGTAATGTTTGTTGCAGACAAACCAAATGTCGTTGCACAAAGTTTAGGTGCATTACGTGTCAAATTAGCTAAAGAATTAGGTTTAATCGATGAAACAAAATTAAACTTCTTATGGGTGACAGATTGGCCATTATTAGAATATGATGAAGATGCGAAACGTTACGTTGCAGCACATCATCCATTTACATCTCCAAAAGAAGCTGATATTGCTAAGCTTGGCACTGCGCCAGAAGAAGCTGAGGCAAATGCTTATGACATAGTATTAAATGGTTATGAATTAGGTGGCGGTTCAATCAGAATTCATGATGGTGAGTTACAAGAAAAAATGTTCGAAGTTCTTGGATTTACTAAAGAACAAGCACAAGAACAGTTCGGCTTCTTACTAGATGCATTTAAATATGGTGCACCACCACATGGCGGTATTGCATTAGGATTAGACCGATTAGTCATGTTATTGACTAATAGAACAAACTTGAGAGATACAATCGCATTCCCTAAAACAGCATCTGCTACATGTTTATTAACGAATGCGCCTGGTGAAGTTTCTGATAAACAATTAGAAGAACTTTCTTTGCGAATTCGTCACTAAATTTTAAAAAATCAATAAACTTTGGTTTGTTATAATTTCATTAATTTTAATTATGTGGTAATATAACATCATAAGATAGTCATCTGAGTTGTTCGTAAGTTTGCTTTTTAATTTGGGCCTAACACTCTTTGATCAAGGGAGCCCAATGGGTTTTCTTGCAGCGTACACGCCTTATATGAAGGACGTACAAAACAAGAAACAGGGCACCCACCTGTATATAACAGGCCGAATGATCAAGCTATTATAACTACGGCAATACGGACTCTATCGATACGCAAGACTTTGTCTTGCGTATTTTTATGCGTTTCTTTAAGTTTTTAATAAAGAATTAGTTGGGTTTAATAGCGTTTAATAAATGTTTCTTCGTTGAATTTTTGAAAAATAATCAAAGCAATAATGCTAAATATAAAATTTTAAGTTACTATGTACTTATGTATAAATCAGTGAAAGAGGTAAAATAATGAAACATCAATTTTCAAGAAATGAACTAGCGATTGGACAACAAGGTTTAGATTTATTGAAGCAACAAACTGTTGTCATACTTGGCGTTGGAGGTGTTGGTTCATTTGCTGCTGAAGCATTAGCAAGAACGAATATTGGTCATATTATATTAATTGATAAAGATGATGTTGATATTACAAATGTAAACAGACAATTACATGCTTTAACTACAACGGTAGGACAAAGTAAAGTTTCTTTGATGGAAGAACGTATTAAATTAATTAATCCAGATTGTAAAGTCACACCTTTACATATGTTTTATACAGAAGAGACATATGAAGAAATTTTCGATAATTACGATATAGATTATTTTGTAGATGCAAGTGATACAATAATGTACAAAGTACACTTAATGAAAGAGTGTCTTGACCGAGGGATTAAAGTGATTTCCAGTATGGGTGCTGCAAATAAAACAGATCCAACACGTTTTACAATTTCAGATATCTCTAAAACACATACCGATCCAATGGCCAAAATTATTCGTCAAAAATTGAAAAAACTAGGAATTCGTAAAGGGATTCCAGTTGTATTTTCAGATGAAAGTCCAATTGTCATAAGAGAAGATGTAAAAGATATAGTTGGAGATAAAAATGCTATCAATCGAAAAGGACAAATGCCACCTTCTTCAAATGCCTTTGTGCCAAGTGTTGTTGGATTAATTTGTGCAAGTTATGTGGTGAATGACGTATTAAAAGATATTCCAGTTCGTCGCATTAAAGACAAAGGGCAATAATTAATTTTGAAAGTCATAATTTTCAACGTAAGGCAAGTGTAACCGCACCATAAAACTAAAACTGACTAGTTCGCAAGCATAGTAGAATATGCCTCGTGTACTAGTCAGTTTTGATTTGATTATAGCTAAAATATCAAAGGTAATCGATTTAATCTTATTTTTACGGCCTTTGTTTAAGTAAGTTGTTATATATTTCTTTAAGTTGTTGTTCACTTTTAGATGTCGTTTTTGGTTCATAATAAATTTTGTTTTTAAGTTTATCAGGTAAATATTGCTGTGAAACATAGCCATTAACATATTGGTGTGGATATTTGTAACCAATAGATCGGCCTAGATCTTTAGCACCTTGATAATGTCCATCTTTTAAATGGTTTGGAATTTGGCCCACATGACCGTTTCTAATATCGGACAATGCACTATCAATGGCACTCATTGCTGAATTTGACTTAGGTGATAAGCATAGTTCGATTACTGCTTGGCTTAGTGGAATTCTAGCTTCTGGTAAACCTAGACGTTCTGCTGATTCAATAGCAGCAAGTGTTCTCTGACCAGCATTAGGTGAGGCTAAGCCTATATCCTCATAGCTAATTACAAGTAATCGTCGAACTATTGTAGGTAAATCTCCAGCTTCAATTAATCGTGCTAAATAATGTAAAGCGGCATTGACGTCGCTACCACGGATAGATTTTTGGAAAGCGCTCATAACATCGTAATGCATGTCACCATCCTTATCACTTACAAATGCACCTTTTTGTAAACAGTCTTTAGCATCTTGCAATGTAACATGTCGATAACCGTCTTTGTCATTATCTGCGCTTAATACAGCTAATTCCAATGCATTTAACGCACTACGAACATCACCTTGGCTTTGTGTAGAAAAGTAGGTCATGGCATCTTCATCAATTTTGGGTTGATATGTTTTCAAACCATTCTCATCATCTTCTATTGCACGAGTTAACGCTTGGCGCACATCTTCGTCATTTAAAGGATATAACTCGAAAATTTGCGCTCTTGAACGAATCGCTGGATTGATAGCATGATAAGGATTTGAAGTTGTAGCACCGATCAAGACGATTTTGCCATTTTCTAAATGAGGTAATAAAAAGTCTTGTTTAGCTTTATCTAGTCGATGTATTTCATCTAATAACAAGATAACTTGACCAGACATTTTAGCTTCTTCAACAACAAGTTGCATATCTTTTTTAGTGTTAGTTACAGCATTCAATTGTCTGAATTTATATTGCGTACTGCCCGAAATTGCTTTGGCAATACTTGTTTTGCCTATACCAGGTGGACCATAAAAAATCATTGAAGTTAATTTTTTTGTATCAACCATTCTTCTGATAATGCCTCTTGGTCCAACTAAATGTTGTTGGGAAATGATTTCATCTATATTTTTTGGGCGCATTCTCGATGCTAATGGTTCTGTACTCACATTTGTCACACCTTTCTTATACTATCTTAACTCAAAAAATGCTAAAATGGGAATATCAATATTCGAATTAAGTGAGGTTATACAATGAAAATTTCTACTAAAGGGAGATATGGACTTACATTGATGATTTCTCTTGCTAAAAAAGAGGGGCAAGGATGTATATCATTAAAGTCAATTGCTGAAGAAAATAATTTGAGTGATTTATATTTAGAACAGCTTGTAGGTCCTTTAAGAAATGCGGGGTTAATTCGAAGTGTACGCGGTGCTAAAGGTGGATACCAATTAAGAGTGCCAGCGGAAGAAATCTCAGCAGGGGATATTATAAGACTGTTGGAAGGTCCAATTACATTTGTTGAAAGTATTGAATCAGAACCACCTGCGCAAAAACAACTATGGATTCGCATGAGAGATGCAGTGAGAGATGTTTTAGATAATACAACATTGAAATATTTAGCGGAATATGTAGATACAAGCGAAGATTTAGACGGATACATGTTTTATATTTAATCGTATGAATACTATACTATAACATAAAAACTTCATATTATAATGTTTAGCGAACCTCCTTAGTGGTATATAAATATATACATCCAAGGAGGTTTCACTATGGCAGACGAAAGTAAGTTCGATCAATTTAAAGGAAATGTTAAAGAAACAGTAGGTAACGTTACTGATAACAAAGAATTAGAAAAAGAAGGTCAGCAAGATAAAGCGACTGGTAAAGCAAAAGAAGTTGTTGAAAATGCTAAAAACAAAATAACTGATGCAATTGATAAACTTAAAAAATAAGTTCAATTAAACTAATTAAATATAAGAGGAGCGATTAATATGAGTTTTATGGATAAAGCTAAAGACGCAGTAGAAAAATTTAAAAATAGCGATAATGAACAAGTTAAAAATGTAAAAGATAAGATAAATGAATATACAGGATCGAATAACGAAGAGAAAAAAGAAAATGAAGATAAAGAGAAATAAATTTCTTTAAATTTTGGATATGCTTTTCAATATTTTGAAAGCGCCCCATCAAATAAACACTAACACAGTGTAAAGTTGAAGGGGCGCTTTCATATTTGCATTAGAATTTTAAGTGAATTTGAATCATTACTAAAATAAATGATTGAACAATAAAGACATCTTTTATTCAAAATGCTGTTACTGTTTATTTTTATTAATATTATGGATACATACTTTCACTTAGTTTATTTATCACATTATAAAGTGTTTTTTTCATTTATCTGATTTATAACATTCTTGAACCGACGATAAGAGTCTAATTGCATATCTTTATCATAAATATAACTTATTGCCATAATTTCGTTGACTTCACCATAAGTTTCCATAAAATCTTGAATTTTTTGTTGAACAGTATTTTCTGAACCTATTAATGATATTTTCTGTCTTTCCATAGCCATCGCATATTCTCTCGGCGTTAATATATTTTGTAGATCATGTGTTGGCGGTTGAACGGGCTGCATTCTGCCACGAGTGATACTAACCATAACTTGTGCCATAGATGAAGCTAAATATTGTGCTTCTTCATCATTTTCAGCAACGATTGTGTTTAAACATACAATAACATAAGGTTCGTCTAATACATCAGAAGGTTCAAATAACGTTTTGTAAATTTCGATAGCTTCTTTCATTTGTTGAGGTGCAAAATGTCCAGCGAACACATATGGAAGCCCTTTACGAGCAGCTAAATGTGCAGAATCTGTTGAAGAACCAAGAATATATAAAGGCACATTTTTACCTACTGCTGGATAAGCACGAACATATGCTTGTTGGTGAGCGGGACCGAAATATTGTTGTAATAATGAAACTTCTTCCGGAAATTTATAAACACCATCATGTTGATCTCGTCTTAATGCACTTGCGGTCATCATATCTGTTCCAGGTGCACGTCCTAATCCTAAATCGACACGATTTGGAAATAATGTTGCCATCGTGCCAAATTGTTCCGCAACGATTAATGGAGCATGGTTAGGTAACATGATTCCTCCAGAACCTACACGTATGTGTTTCGTATGTTCTAACGTATGTTGAATCAATAAAGCAGTCGCTGAACTTACTAGGTTGGGAGCGTTATGGTGTTCAGCAATCCAATATCTTTCATATGATAATTCGTCTAAATGTTGTGCGAGCTTAACCATATCATTAATTGCTGTTCGTTCATCTTCACCTTCTCGAATTGGGACAAGGTTTAATGCTGAATATTTAATCGCCATTTTTGTATCGTCCTTCCTTTTGTATGATATAAGAAGTATACCAATCGAATAACCAGATAAATATTAAATTGCTCATAACCAAAATAATAGTACGTTACATTTTACGAATGAAAAAATATCTGCAAATACTAAAATTTATAAAAAAGACAAGAATAAAGCGATAAACTTAAAAAAGCCTATCGAAAAGCATGTGTAGAAAATGGTAAAATATAATTAAAAACATTATAAATAAAGTTAAACAGAAAAGTAGAAAAATAGTATGTAAGGTGCTATTATTGGAACATTGATAAAATTGTGAGGAGTGTCCAAACATGGAAATTTATGCAGATTATGCTGCGACCACACCAGTAAAACCTGAAGTAGTAGATGCGATGATGACGATTTACAATTCGCATTATGGTAATCCATCATCAATACATGCTAAGGGAAGAGATGCGCGTAAATATTTAGATGAGTCAAGACGTCAAATTGCACAATTACTTGGTGCAGATACACATGAAATTATATTTACGAGTGGTGCAACAGAATCGAATAATACGGCAATTAAAGGCATAGTAAAAGCAAATGAACAATTGGGTAATCACATTATCACATCGAAGATTGAACATCATTCTGTGTTACATGTTTTTGAACAATTAGAGCGAGAAGGTTTTGATGTAACATATCTAGATGTTGATGATACAGGTGCTATTGATTTAGATCAACTTGAAGAAACAATTACAGATAAGACGATTTTAGTATCTATTATGTTTGTAAATAATGAAGTTGGCACAGTGCAACAAATTTATGATATTCAAGATATTATTGCTGAGACAAATGCATATTTCCATGTTGATGCGGTTCAAGCAATTGGACATCTTGATGTTAAGTTTGACGAATTTGAGATCGACGCAATGAGTATTACTGCTCATAAGTTTGGCGGACCAAAAGGTGTCGGTGCATTATTAGTTAAAGACCATGTCACATTAGATTATCCTCAACTTGGCGGTGAACAAGAATTGAAACGCCGTGCAGGTACTGAAAATCTTGCACAAATTGTCGGGATGGCTAAAGCATTACAATTAGCAGAAAAGAATCGAGACGATAACAATATTCATTTAATGAATTTAAAAGAACAATTTTTAGTTAAATTACAAGAAAGAGCGATTCCATTTGAATTAAATGGTTCAATGACGGATGCTACAGGCCATATTGTAAATCTATATTTTCCGTTTGTTGAAGTTGAAACGATGTTAACATTGTTGGATATGGCACAAATCTATGTGTCGTCTGGATCTGCATGTACAGCAGGCTCTACACAACCGTCGCATGTTTTAGATGCAATGTTCGAAGATGAAGAGCGATCAAATCATTCGATTCGATTTAGTTTTAACGAATTGACTACTGAAAATGAAATTAATGCAATTGTAGCTGAAATTCATAAAATATATTTTAAATTTAAGGAGGAGTCATAATTGTCAAATAAAGATATACGTGTTGTCGTTGGTATGTCAGGCGGTGTAGATAGTTCTGTAACAGCTCACGTCTTAAAAGAACAAGGTTATGATGTCATTGGCATATTTATGAAAAACTGGGATGACACTGACGAAAATGGCGTATGTACTGCAACTGAAGATTACAACGATGTTATTGAAGTGTGTAATCAAATTGGCATTCCATATTACGCTGTTAATTTTGAAAAAGAATATTGGGATAAAGTCTTTACGTATTTCTTAGATGAATATAAAAAAGGTCGTACTCCAAACCCAGACGTTATGTGTAATAAAGAAATTAAGTTTAAAGCCTTTTTAGATCATGCGATGAATTTAGGTGCAGATTATGTAGCAACAGGGCATTACGCACGCATACATCGTCATGAAGATGGTCATGTTGAAATGTTACGTGGTGTAGATAATAATAAAGATCAAACATACTTCTTGAATCAATTATCCCAACAACAACTTTCAAAAGTGATGTTCCCAATTGGCGACATCGAAAAGAGTGAAGTGCGTCGAATTGCTGAAGAACAAGGACTAGTTACTGCTAAGAAAAAAGATTCTACAGGTATTTGTTTTATCGGCGAAAAAAACTTTAAAACATTTTTATCTCAATATTTACCTGCGCAACCGGGTGATATGATAACACTTGATGGTAAGAAAATGGGTAAACATAGTGGGTTGATGTATTACACAATAGGACAAAGACATGGTTTAGGTATAGGTGGAGATGGCGATCCTTGGTTTGTTGTCGGTAAAAATCTAAAAGATAATGTTTTATATGTAGAACAAGGATTCCATCACGATGCATTATACAGTGATTACTTAATTGCTTCAGACTATTCATTTGTAAATCCAGAAGATAATGACTTAGATCAAGGTTTTGAATGTACAGCTAAATTTAGATATCGCCAAAAAGATACGAAAGTTTTTGTGAAACGTGAAAACGACCATGCACTACGTGTTACTTTTGCTGAGCCAGTAAGAGCAATCACACCTGGACAAGCAGTTGTTTTTTATCAAGGTGATGTGTGTCTTGGTGGAGCAACAATTGACGATGTGTTCAAAAATGAAGGTCAATTAAATTATGTTGTATAAACAATGGCAACAATAAATTACTTATTTGAAGTTTCAGCGTTGGAAATGACGAAAGACAGTTTTTGATGAGAATAATTCATGATGATAGAGTCTGGGACATCACAATGTCCTAGGCTCTACAATGTTATATTGGCGGGGCCCCAACACAGAGAAATTGGAACCCCAATTTCAACAGGCAATGGAAGTTGGCGGGGCCCCAACATAGAGAATTTCGTAAAGAAATTCAACCGGCAATGGAAGTTGGGGTAAACAAATTAATTTTGTAAAAATATCATTTCTGTCCCACTCCCTATGCATGAGTCTAATTATGTATTCCTATTTTTAAGTACATAATAGTGGTGGCTAATGTGGAAGAACCATTACATAATAAACCGTTAATGGTTCTTTAGCATTTCTATTCCATTCCCGCTTTTTCATGAATGAAGATGATATTAGATTATATTTTATTCGTTGTTAAGTGATTCGAGACATACAATTTATCAAGATGTTATAATTGATGAGAAATGAGGTTCGTAAATGATAGATCAACAAACAATTTATCAATACATACAAAATGGAAAAATAGAAGAAGCGTTACAAGCATTGTTCGGAAATATCGAAGAAGATCCTACAATTATTGAAAATTATATTAATGCCGGTATCGTACTTGCTGATGCGAATGAGATTGAAAAGGCAGAGCGCTTTTTCCAAAAAGCTTTAACAATAGATCCGAAGAATGGCGTAGTATTTTATAATCTAGCAAATGTATATTATAATCAGCAGCGTTATCAAGAAGCTATTAAATTATATCAACAAGCATTACAAACAGAGATTGAACAAGTTGATTGTAATTATATGATCGGTATGGCGTTTAATCAGTTAGAATCATTTAAGCTGGCATTGCCGTATTTAATGACTGCTGCGGAACTAGATAAAGACAAAGATGCAGAAGTTCAATTTCAATATGGTCTTGTATTATGTCAATTAGAAATGTTTAATGAAGCCATAACTCAACTTAAACATGTATTAACGATTGATAAAAATCATGTTGATGCAAGATACAATTTGGGCTTAGCGTTATTTATGAAAAATGAAGATATTGATGAAGCCATAACTCATTTTAAAGAAGCTGTGACTATCGACCCTAAACACTTATTAAGTCAGCATGCGCTGAAAACATTCACTAAAATGAAAGAGGAGGAATAGCATGTCAGACCCTACACTATTTGATTATTCAATGATCAAAGGTACTGTTGAAGCGATATTGTTTCAAAACAGTGATAATTTTTATACAGTGCTTAAAGTAGATACTATTGAAACAAATGAAGACTTTGATACAATGCCAACTGTTGTAGGGTTTCTTCCGAATATTGTTGAAGGCGATGTCTACACATTTAAAGGGCAAGTTGTTGATCATCCACGTTATGGTAAACAATTAAAAGCAGAGACTTTTGAAAAAGAAATGCCACAAACGAAAGAAGCAATTATAAGTTATTTATCAAGTGATTTGTTTAAAGGTGTAGGTAAAAAGACAGCTCAAAATATTGTTAATGCATTAGGTGACAATGCGATAAATGATATCTTAGATGACCATTCAGTGCTAGAAAAAGTATCGGGATTATCTAAAAAGAAACAGAAACAAATTGCAGAACAAATTTCAGCAAACCAAGAATCTGAAAAAATAATGATTCGTTTACATGATTTAGGGTTTGGCCCTAAACTTTCAATGGCAATTTATCAGTTTTATCTCGGTGATACACTGACTATTTTAGACCAAAATCCATATCAATTGATTTATGATATTAAAGGTATTGGTTTTAATAAAGCAGATCAACTTGCTAGAAATATTGGTATCGCTTATAACGATAATGAACGATTAAAAGCTGCGTTGCTCTATACGTTAGAAGAAGAATGTATTAAACAGGGACATACATATTTGCCTATCAATGTTGTTATAGATTTAACGGTTGATGTATTAAATTATCAAGATGAAGAGGTCATCGAACCTGAAAAATTAGACGAAATGTTGCAATACTTAAATGAGGAAAAACGACTAATTATTGACAATGAACAAGTTGCAATTCCAAGTTTGTATTATTCTGAAATCAAAAGTGTTCAAAACTTATTCAGAATAAAGACGCATACAAATAAACTTACAGAAATTGAACAGTCAGATTTACAAATGCATATTGGTGAAATAGAAGATGCGAATCAAGTGAACTATGCAGCTTCACAAAAAGAAGCTTTGCAAACGGCTATCAATTCTAAGGTGATGCTATTAACCGGTGGACCGGGAACTGGAAAAACGACAGTAATTAAAGGCATTGTAGAATTATATGCTGAGATTCATGGCTTATCATTAGATTATGATGATTATGTCAATGATGATTATCCAGTTGTATTAGCAGCGCCAACAGGAAGAGCGTCCAAGAGACTACAAGAGTCAACTGGATTAGAAGCTATGACGATTCATCGTTTAATAGGTTGGAATCAAGACACAAAGCCAGAGGATATATTAGAAAATGAAATAAACGCACGACTCATAATCATTGATGAGATGTCTATGGTAGATACTTGGTTGTTTCACCAATTTTTAAGTGCAGTTCCTTTAGATGCACAATTGATATTTGTAGGTGATGAGGACCAATTGCCTTCTGTAGGTCCTGGTCAAGTATTTAAAGATTTAATTGAATCGAAAGCTATACCACGAGTTAATCTGACTGAAGTATATCGTCAACAAGATGGTTCAAGCATTATAGAATTAGCACATCGAATGAAATTGGGTCAGAAAATTGATATTACACAGCGTTTTCATGATAGAAGTTTTATTAACTGTCAGGCAAACCAAATACCAACAGTTGTTGAGAAGGTAGTTACTAGTGCTGTTAATAAAGGGTATACTATGGCTGATATTCAAGTGCTTGCACCAATGTATAAAGGAAATGCCGGTATTAAACGTTTAAATCAAGTTTTACAAGATATTTTAAACCCTAAAAAGAAAGACACACGAGAAATTGAGTTTGGTGATGTAGTCTTTAGAAAAGGTGACAAAGTATTACAACTTGTTAATAGGCCAAATGATAACATATTCAATGGTGACATAGGAGTTATTGTTGGTATTTTTTGGGCGAAAGAAAATGCCCTTAATAAAGATGTACTTGTTGTGGATTTCGAAGGTAATGAAATTACATTTACGAAACAAGATATGATGGAATTAACGCATGCTTATTGTACATCAATCCATAAATCACAAGGTTCAGAATTTCCTATTGTTATCATGCCTATTGTTAAACAGTATTTTAGAATGTTACAAAGACCGATATTATATACTGGTTTAACTAGAGCGAAAACGAGTTTAGTTTTACTTGGTGATCCAGAAGCATTTGATATTGGATTGAAAACAAATGGTCAAGCGCGTTTAACACAATTATGTACATTGTTGAAAAATTATTTTAATTCAGAAGATGAAGAAATGCTAGAAAACACAGCAACTAATGATACAGGAGCTTCACAAACGACAATAGATGATCAAGTAGAAGCGCCAATGCCATCGAATGATAGTGAAGAAGTTACGTCTGATTCAACAAAAACAGATACAAATGTATTAACGGAAGCTACAATGTTTAAAATTGACCCAATGATTAATATGGGAGAAATCACGCCGTATGACTTTATAGAACGTTGACAACAAGCGTAAATGTAACTAAAATAGAATTAAATTCGTATAAAGATGAGTAGTTAATGATTTGTTTATCAGAGATGTACTGGTTGGTGAAAAGTACAACAAACATTAGTGAACGCTACTTTATGCACAACTGTATAGTCGATTTAAAGTGATAAATGTGTTGAATTGCATTTATAACTAGGGTGGTACCGCGATAACGTTCGTCCCTTTTGAGGATGGGCGTTTTTTATTTTTTAATAATAAAAAATGATATTGATTTATACTAGTTTTTCAAATCGACTATCTGTGTCATCAATTTTTATGGAATGGTAATTTAAAAACAGTAAATAGGATGTGTAAATGATGAAAAAGTTAAAAGCGAGTGAAATTAGACAAAAATATCTAGATTTCTTTGTTGAAAAAGGACATATGGTTGAACCTTCTGCACCATTAGTGCCAATTGATGATGATACATTATTATGGATTAATTCAGGTGTAGCAACATTAAAGAAATATTTTGATGGACGTGAAACACCTAAAAAGCCAAGAATTGTAAACTCTCAAAAAGCTATTCGTACAAATGATATTGAAAATGTTGGTTTCACAGCGCGTCACCATACATTCTTTGAAATGTTAGGTAACTTCTCAATTGGTGATTATTTTAAACAAGAAGCGATTGAATTTGCTTGGGAATTTTTAACGAGTGATAAATGGATGGGAATGGAGCCAGATAAATTGTACGTTACGATTCATCCGGAAGATATGGAAGCATACAACATTTGGCATAAAGATATTGGGCTTGAAGAAAGTCGTATTATTCGCATTGAAGGTAACTTCTGGGATATTGGTGAAGGGCCTTCAGGACCGAACACTGAGATTTTCTATGATCGCGGAGAAGCATATGGACAAGACGATCCGGCAGAAGAAATGTATCCAGGTGGAGAAAATGAACGCTATCTTGAAGTATGGAACTTAGTATTTAGTGAATTCAATCATAATAAAGATCATAGTTACACACCATTACCTAATAAAAACATTGATACTGGCATGGGGCTTGAGCGTATGGCCTCAGTTTCTCAAAATGTACGTACTAACTATGAAACAGATTTATTTATGCCTATAATGAATGAAATCGAAAAAGTATCAGGTAAACAATATTTAGTAAACAGCGAACAGGATGTGGCATTTAAAGTAATTGCTGACCACATTCGTACGATTGCATTTGCAATTTCTGATGGTGCATTACCTGCCAATGAAGGTAGAGGATATGTATTACGTCGATTGTTACGTCGTGCCGTTCGTTTTAGTCAAACGTTAGGAATCAATGAGCCATTTATGTACAAACTTGTTGATATTGTTGCAGACATTATGGAACCATATTATCCAAATGTTAAGGAAAAAGCAGATTTCATTAAGCGTGTTATAAAGTCTGAAGAAGAACGATTCCATGAAACATTAGAAGATGGCTTAGCGATTTTAAATGAATTAATTAAAAAAGCTAAAGCGACAACAAATGAAATTAATGGGAAAGATGCATTTAAATTGTATGATACGTACGGGTTCCCAATTGAATTAACTGAAGAAATAGCAGTGCAAGCAGGATTGAAAGTTGATATGACAACATTCGAGTCAGAAATGCAACAACAACGTGATCGTGCACGTCAAGCACGTCAAAATTCTCAATCAATGCAAGTTCAAAGTGAAGTATTGAAAAATATTACATCTGCAAGTACTTTTGTTGGTTATGATACTGCGACAGCTCAAACAACACTAACACACTTGATATACAATGGCGAAGAAGTTTCACAAGTTGAAGCGGGTGAAACAGTATACTTCATGTTAACGGAAACACCATTTTATGCAGTCAGTGGTGGACAAGTTGCGGATACAGGTATTGTTTATAATGGCAATTTTGAAATTGCTGTTAGTGAAGTAACCAAAGCACCAAATGGTCAAAACTTGCATAAAGGAGTAGTACAATTTGGCCAAGTAAATGTTGGCGCTACAGTGTCTGCTGAAGTGAACCAAAATGATCGACGTGACATTCAAAAGAACCATAGTGCAACACATTTATTACATGCAGCGTTGAAATCAGTACTGGGTGATCATGTTAACCAAGCTGGTTCACTAGTAGAAGCAGATCGTTTACGTTTTGATTTCTCTCATTTTGGTCCAATGACTAAGGATGAAATTGATCAAGTTGAACGCTTAGTAAATGAAGAAATTTGGAAAGGTATTGACGTTAACATTCAAGAAATGGATATTGCTTCAGCTAAAGAAATGGGCGCAATGGCATTATTCGGTGAAAAATATGGTGATGTTGTGCGTGTAGTAAATATGGCACCATTTTCAATTGAATTATGTGGTGGTATTCATGTCCGCAATACTTCTGAAATTGGCTTATTCAAAATAGTAAGTGAGTCAGGTACAGGAGCTGGTGTGCGTCGTATTGAAGCATTAACAGGTAAAGCAGCTTTCTTATATTTAGAAGATATTCAAGAGAAATTTAATACGATGAAATCACAGCTGAAAGTGAAATCTGATGATCAAGTAGTCGATAAGTTAACACAATTACAAGATGAAGAAAAAGCATTATTAAAACAATTAGAGCAACGTGACAAAGAAATTACATCACTTAAAATGGGTAATATTGAAGATCAAGTTGAAGAAATCAATGGCTATAAAGTATTGGTTACTGAAGTGGATGTACCAAATGCGAAAGCAATTCGCTCGACAATGGACGATTTTAAATCTAAACTACAAGATACAATTATCATTCTTGCAAGTAATGTTGATGATAAAGTATCGATGGTTGCAACTGTCCCTAAATCTTTAACAAATAACGTTAAAGCCGGTGATCTTATCAAACAAATGGCACCAATCGTTGGTGGTAAAGGTGGCGGTCGTCCAGATATGGCTCAAGGTGGCGGTACACAACCTGAAAATATCTCAAAATCATTAAGCTTTATTAAAGATTACATTAAAAATCTATAATTTATAGCCATAATATTGTATGATGATAGTGAGTTATATTTGTAATTAAAGGAGTGTCGCAAATGGAAAACTTTGATAAAACAATGAAATTCGACTATGAAGAACTTCCAACACAAGATGTAAGAGATGTTTTAAATAATGTTTATCGAACATTAGATGAACGAGGATATAATGCCGTAAACCAAATTGTAGGTTATTTATTATCAGGTGACCCTGCGTATATTCCACGCCAAAATGAAGCAAGAAATCAAATTCGTCATATTGATAGAGATGTTATTATGGAAGAGCTTGTTTCTTACTATTTAAAAGAGCAAAATAAATAATTTATGTTACAACATAAAATTTTAGGACTCGATGTCGGTAGTAGAACGGTAGGAATTGCAATTAGTGATATAATGGGTTGGACGGCACAAGGATTAGACACACTCCGAATCAATGAAGAAAATAATGAATTAGGTATTGACCAATTAGTAGACATTATTAAAAAACATAATGTGGGTACAGTCGTAATAGGACTACCTAAAAACATGAATAATTCAATAGGATTTCGAGGCGAAGCTTCGTTAACATATAAAGAAAAATTATTAGAAGCTTATCCTTCTATTGAGATTGTGATGTGGGATGAAAGATTAAGCACAATGGCTGCTGAACGATCATTATTAGAAGCAGATGTTTCAAGACAAAAAAGAAAACAAGTGATTGATAAAATGGCAGCGGTATTTATTTTACAAGGCTATTTAGATTCACTACATTAAAAGGAGATTTTACTATGACTGAACATAATCATGATTCACAACTAGAAATTAATAACGAAGAAGAATTATTAACTTTATTCGATGAAGAGGGAAATGAAGTTTTATACCGAAAAGTTTTAGAATTTTATCATCCTGAATTCAAAAAAGAGTATGTTATCTTAGCTGAAGAAGGTGCTCAATCAGATGAAGACGATATGATTGAGCTTGTACCAATGATCAATGAACCAGATGAGTCAGGTGACGGTGGTAAGTTAGTACCAATCGAAACTGATGAAGAATGGGACATGATTGAAGAAGTTGTAAATACTGAAATGGAAGAATAATTAAAAAGATTTTACTCTTGCTAACCTTAAGATGGGGAGGCAAGAGTATTTTTTTAAGTCAAGCAATGTATAAATAATTAACGCTTATAATTTTATTGAAAATATGGTAAAATATCTAAAGTTAAATTTTATATGAATGATTCGCTTCTATAAATAAAATAGCTTTGCGTCTAACACGAAATCAGTCATTTAATTGGTTGGCAAAATCATAATCAATTGTGAAGGCTGATTTATTTTATTGTCATAATCATATTGACTTATTTTACATAAAGGAAGTTTAAAACATGGATGACCTAAATAAAAAATATTTAATAGATTTACATCAACATCAAAATAGTTCAATCGAAGTTTTGCGTGAATTTGCCGAAGTAAATGAAGTGCCAATCGTAGATCGTTTAACATTAGATTTAATTAAGCAATTAATTCGTATGAATAATGTTAAAAATATTTTAGAAATTGGTACAGCAATCGGCTATAGTTCTATGCAATTCGCTTCTATATCTGATGACATTCATGTCACAACGATAGAGCGTAATGAAACGATGATTCAATATGCTAAACAAAATTTAGCTACTTATCATTTTGAAAACCAGGTTCGAATTATTGAAGGTAATGCTTTAGAGCAATTTGAAAATGTAAATGACAAAGTTTATGATATGATATTTATTGATGCAGCAAAAGCGCAATCAAAGAAATTTTTTGAAATATATACACCACTTTTAAAGCACCAAGGTCTCGTAATTACAGATAATGTTTTATATCACGGTTTTGTATCGGATATTGGGATTGTTAGATCGAGAAATGTAAGACAAATGGTTAAAAAGGTTCAAGATTATAATGAGTGGTTAATAAAGCAACCAGGATATACAACGAATTTTTTAAATATAGACGATGGATTAGCGATTTCAATTAAAGGAGAATGACTATGACAGAATTACTTGTCACACCCAAGTCATTAAGCCATATGGAAACACTTATTGATTTAGGTGCAGATGCTTTTGTAATTGGCGAGCAAAAGTTTGGTTTAAGACTTCCAGGGGAATTCAATAGACAACAAATGACAGAGGCTGTCGCATTAGCTCACAAAAACGATAAAAAAGTATATGCGGCGGTGAATGGATTATTTCATAATTATCATTTAGATGCTGTAGAAGATTATATTAATTTTTTACATGAAATACGAGTTGACAGAATTATTTTCGGGGATCCAGCAGTAGTAATGTATGTGAAGGCGCAAGAGAATCCAATACCACTTCATTGGAATGCAGAGACGTTAGTAACTAATCATTTTCAATGTAATTACTGGGGGAAAAGAGGCGCATCAAGAGCTGTCTTAGCACGTGAGCTGAATTTGGATGAAATTATTAATATAAAAGAAAATTCAAATGTGGAAATTGAGGTGCAAGTTCAAGGAATGACTTGTATGTTCCAATCAAAGCGTATGCTACTAGGCAATTATTATACGTTCCAAGATCGCCAAATGAAAATTGAACGTCGCAATGATGAACAATCTTTATTACTTTATGATGAAGAAAGACAAAATAATTACCCAGTTTACGAAGATTACAATGGTACGCACATTATGTCACCAAACGACATTTGTTTAATTGAAGAATTAGCACCATTTTTTGAGGCGGGTATAGATTCATTTAAAATCGATGGTATTCTACAAACGGAAGAATATATTAATGTGGTAACGGAACAGTATCGTCAAGCGATAGATTTGTACAATGAAGATCCTGAAATCTATGAAGATGAGAAATTTATGTTGATGGACCCAATTGAAGAAATTCAACCTGATCATCGACCATTTGACGAAGGTTTCTTATATAAACAAACGGTATATTAAGGAGGTTAATCATGAAGACAATAGAAGAGATTAAATCAACTCCTAAAACAGTTATGAAGAAACCAGAATTATTAGCACCTGCTGGAAACTTAGAAAAGTTAAAAATAGCAGTACATTATGGCGCTGATGCCGTATTTTTAGGTGGTCAAGAATATGGATTACGTTCAAATGCTGATAATTTCACGATGGAAGAAATAGCTGAAGGTGTTGAATTTGCGAACCGTTACGGTGCCAAAATTTATGTTACGACAAATATTATTGCACATGATGAGAATATTGAAGGTCTAGAATCATATTTGCGTAATTTGGAAAAGACTGGTGCGACAGGTATCATTGTTGCAGATCCTTTAATTATCGAAACATGTAAAGAAGTTGCGCCAAAACTTGAAATTCATTTATCTACTCAACAATCACTTTCTAATTACAAAGCTGTAGAATATTGGAAAGAAGAAGGATTGGATCGTGTTGTATTAGCACGTGAGACCGGCGCGATGGAAATGCGTGAAATGAAGGAAAAAGTAGATATTGAAATCGAAGCATTTATTCATGGTGCTATGTGTATCGCCTATTCAGGTAGATGTACATTAAGTAATCATATGACTGCAAGGGATTCCAACAGAGGCGGTTGCTGTCAAAGTTGCCGTTGGGATTATGAATTATTAGAAGTTGATGATAATGGTGAACTTGATGTATTTTATAATCAAGGTGAAGTTACACCGTTTGCGATGAGTCCTAAAGATTTAAAATTAATCGAATCAATTCCTCAAATGATGGATATTGGTGTGGACTCATTAAAAATTGAAGGACGTATGAAGTCAATTCATTATATTGCAACAGTTGTCTCAGTATATCGTAAAGTCATTGATGCGTATGCGGCAGATCCTGACAACTTTAAGATTAATCCGGAATGGTTAATTGAGTTAGATAAATGTGCAAATAGAGACACTGCACCAGCATTCTTTGAGGGTACACCTGGTTATGAAGAACAGATGTTTGGTCAACAACAATCTAAAAAATCACCATTTGATTTTTGTGGTTTGGTATTAGATTATAATGAAGATACAAAAATTGCGACTATTCAACAACGAAATAACTTTAAACCAGGTCAAGAAATAGAATTCTTTGGTCCAGAAATTGAAACATTTACACAAGTAGTAGAAGCAATTTATGATGAAGAAGGTAACAGCTTAGACGCGGCGCGCCATCCATTACAAATCGTTCAAATTAAAGTGGATCGCCCGATATATCCAAACAACATGATGAGAAAGGAAATTGGCTAATGAAAGCTACTACAATCATTGGCATAGCTGGTGGATCTGGCTCAGGAAAAACAACTGTAACTAACGAAATTATGAAAAACTTAGAAGGTCATAGTGTCGCTTTACTTGCTCAAGATTACTATTATAAAGATCAAAAGCACTTGACTTTCGACGAGCGCCTAGAAACCAATTATGACCATCCATTTGCATTTGATAATGATTTATTAATTGAAAATCTTAAAGACTTGAAAAATGGTAAAGCAGTAGAAGTACCGACATATGATTATGCTAGTCATACAAGAAGTGATATTACCATTGATTTTAAACCTAAAGATGTTATTATCGTAGAAGGTATTTTCGCTTTAGAAAATAAGGTATTACGTGATATGATGGATGTTAAAATATATGTTGATACAGATGCAGACTTAAGAATATTACGCCGTTTAACACGAGATACTAAAGAGCGTGGGCGTTCAATGGACTCTGTTATCAATCAATATTTAAGTGTTGTTAGACCTATGCATGACCAATTTATTGAACCGACTAAGAAATATGCTGATATAATTATACCTGAAGGTGGGAGCAATAAAGTTGCAATAGATATTATGACAACAAAAATTCAGTCTTTAGTTAGCAAGCAATAGTATAATTCAGTAAAGGAAGATGACAATATGGAAAATCAAAAGCAATATCCAATGACTCAAGAAGGTTTTGAAAAATTAGAGCGTGAACTTGAAGAATTAAAAACAGTTAAGCGTCCTGAAGTTGTAGAGAAAATTAAAGTTGCACGTTCATTTGGTGACTTATCAGAGAACTCTGAGTATGATGCAGCAAAAGATGAACAAGGATTCATCGAACAAGATATTCAAAGAATTGAGCATATGTTAAGAAATGCATTAATCATTGAAGATACTGGAGATAACAACGTTGTTAAAATTGGTAAAACAGTAACGTTTGTAGAATTACCAGGTGATGAAGAGGAAAGTTATCAAATCGTTGGTTCAGCTGAATCAGATGCATTTAATGGTAAGATTTCAAATGAATCACCAATGGCTAAAGCGTTAATTGGTAAAGGTTTAGATGATGAAGTTCGTGTTCCACTACCTAATGGTGGCGAAATGAACGTAAAAATTGTTAATATCCAATAAATGATCAAATAGATTGTTTAATTGCGCGATTGAAGTGTGTTAATGATACTTCGGTCGTGCTTTTTTATATTCAAAATCAAAAAATCGGACAGATGAAAAGTAAAAATTTTCCATCAGACCGATTGATAGCAGAACCTAAATTAGTGTAAGAGTTTCAATATTAACTACTCCATTTTAAAAAAAGCAAAATATTTCCAAGAAAACAAATTGATTATAATTTGTTATTGTATGCGATTTGAATTACTTATTAAACAACTTGTGCTTCTCAATGATACAATGAAAAGGTATTCAATACTGGTTTATTGCAATACAAAGGGGGATTTAGAGTGGATGTAAGATTTATTAACGAGCAGACAATTATGATTTATTTTGAAAATAATATATCCGAAGAGACATATCGAAATGTCACAGCAATGGTACGGTGGATACGAGAAAAAGAAATATTAGAAATTCAAGACATTGTCCCTTCGTATCGAGCAGTTCTAATATATTTTGATGAACAAGCTATAACATCTTCTAAATTAATTGAAAATTTAGAACTTAACAAATTTAATGAAAAAAATGTTCATGCTGTGAATCAAACCAATCGAATTATTAAAATACCTGTTCAATATGGTGGTACATATGGACCTGATATTGAGGAAGTAGCAAAGCATAATCGAATAACTGTTGAGCAAGTTATTGAAAAACATACAAGTAAACCTTATTTAATATATATGCTAGGATTTATGCCTGGATTTCCATACTTAGGCGGACTTGATCAACAACTACATACACCTAGACGTAATCAGCCAAGGTTAAAAATTCATGCAGGTTCTGTAGGTATTGCGAATAATCAAACAGGACTATATCCATCAGATTCTCCTGGCGGATGGCAAATTATTGGACGCACACCGTTAAAAGTATTTAGCAGCGAGCGTGAACCAATGTCAATGTACGAAGCAGGAGAATGGATACAATTTTATGCAATAGATGAACAGGAATTTATACAAATCGAAAGAGATATATCAGATGGCAACTTTAATGTTGATGACTGGGTGGTGATTGAAAATGTCAATTAAGATTTTACAACCAGGTCTCTTTTCAACGGTACAAGATCTAGGAAGAAAAGGTTATGAACATATTGGATTTTCAGGTTCAGGTGCCATGGATCAATTTAGTTTTAAGGTTGCGCAGTCATTAATTAACAATGATGGTCCAGCGATTGAATATACTTTGATTGGTCCTACCATTCAATTTAATACGCAAAATACATTTGTTATAACCGGTGGTAGTGTTAATGCCTCGCTAAATAATAAAACTATATCAATGAATTCTGTCATATTAGCTGAGAAAGGTGACATTTTAAAAATAGGTGCTATAACCAAAGGTGCACGCGGTTATCTTACTTTTGGTCATTCTATCAACGTACCTTCTATTGCTGAAAGTTATGCAACACATACCCGAAGCAGTATAGGAGGATTCAAAGGTAGAAAGTTATTAGCTAATGACGTAATAACAGTGAAAATAAATAATGACTTTAAAGAAAACATTGGAAAGACTATTCATTTACAGGACGATTTATTACCAGAAAATAATATTATACACATTCTTCAAGGACCTCAATTCGAGGCATTTTCTGAAGAGGCTAGAGCGAAAATTGTAAATTATCCATATTTAATAACTGAACAATCAGACCGTATGGGGTATCGTTTGGAAGGTGACAGCGTTGCACCAATTAATCAAGCAGATATCATTTCTGAACCGGTTGCTCTTGGCAGTGTTCAAGTACCAAATGATGGTCAACCTATTATTCTGCTTAATGATAAACAAACGATAGGTGGTTATACCAAAATTGCAACTGTATGCAAATTTGATCTGCCAAAGTTAGCACAGATGAAACCACAAGATACAATTCAATTTAAATGGATATCATTCCAAGAAGCTGTAGATAAGAATCGGGAACAAATGTCTCTGTTTAATGAAATTCTTAAGAGTCATCAAAAGACTCCAATTTTTGATACATCTAGCTTGCGACATACTTCGAAAAAATTAGCAACAATTTTAAAAGGGGATTTGTAAAATGAATATTGAAAAAATCGAACAAATAATCAAATTAGTGAAGGAAAATGATGTTAAGAAATTTAAATATAAAAATTTTGAAGATGAAATAGAAATTAACTTCACTGACTCGAATCATTTGGCTGCACACAGTAATCAATCAAATCAAAGTATGAACAATAATGATTTGACAGCTTCAAAAGCGAATGATAACTCCGATGTTTCGACAAATGATTATCATGACATTAAATCACCAATGGTAGGTACATTCTTTTTACAAGATAGTAAAGAATTAACTGAACCAATTGTGAAAGTCGGTGACAAAGTTAACAAGGGAGATATTATAGGATATGTTGAAGCGATGAAAGTATTAAACGAGGTAACAACAGATGTTGCTGGAGAAATTACTGAAATAGTAGCTGATCACGGCACAAATGTTGAATACGACCAAGTTTTGGTACGTATTAAGTAAAGGGGGTAAGTAAATGCTTCGTTGTTTAATTGCGAACAGAGGTGAAATTGCTGTAAGGATTATAAGAGCTTGCAGAGAATATGGGATTGAAACTGTAGCAGTTTATGCAAAACGGGACGAGCAAAGCTTGCATGTACATTTAGCAGATCAAGCTATATGTATTGGGGAAGCTAATGCTTTAGATAGTTATTTAAATATTGACCGCATCATATCTGCTGCACAAATCACTGGTGCTAATGCAATTCACCCAGGATATGGATTTTTATCAGAATCAACAAAATTTGCTCAAACCGTTGAGGAACAAGGCATAGCGTTTATAGGGCCTACTAAAAAAACGATGGAAATGATGGGGGATAAAATAACAGCAAGACAAACAGTTCATCATGCAGGTGTTCCTGTGATTCCAGGATCAAATGGTGCTGTGAATCATGTGTCTGAAATTGAGAAGCTTGCCAAAGACATCGGTTATCCAGTTGTTATCAAAGCTGCCAGTGGCGGTGGTGGTAAAGGTATACGTATTGTAAAGAAAGCTGAAGATTTAGAAAAGGCATTTAAAGAAGCTAAAAGTGAAGGAAAAAAATACTTTGATGATGATCGTGTTTATGTTGAGGCTTTTATACCTGTTGCAAAACATGTTGAAGTTCAAGTTATGGGGGATGGGCAGGATAATTATGTACATTTAGGGGAACGTGATTGTTCTGTACAACGTAAAAATCAAAAATTAATCGAAGAATCTCCTTGTGCAGCATTAACTGAAGAAAGGCGACAACAAATATGTAATGATGCTGTTAAAGTTGCACGTGCAGCAAATTATAGAAGTGCAGGTACGATTGAATTTTTAGTAACTGATACCGCACATTACTTTATTGAAATGAATGCTCGAATTCAAGTTGAACATACTGTTACAGAGATGCGAGCAGAACGTGATTTGGTTGCAGCACAACTGTATTTATTGGAACATAATCATTTACCTTTCTCACAAAGCGATATTCAATTTAATGGTCATGTGATAGAAGCGAGAATAAATGCCGAAAATCCTGAAAAGAAATTTCAACCAACACCAGGTAAAGTGACAGCGTTACATTTACCTCAAGGCTTTAATGTGCGAGTCGATTCTTTACTATATCACGGTTATCAAGTTTCACCATATTATGATTCTTTAGTAGCTAAAGTAATTGTAAAATCTCATGATAGAGCTTCAGCAATTGATAAGTTGAAAGCCACCTTAGATGAAATGGTGATAGATGGATTTTCTACAACTGCCGATTTTTTATATGCAGTTTTAAATTATCCACTATATCGTGATGGAGATGCAAAAGATGTTGATATTAAATTTTTAGAAAAACATCAAATTGTTAAAGGGGTGGAATTATAATGCGAGTTGATTTGAATTGTGATTTAGGCGAAGCATTTGGAAATTATTCCTTTGGTGGTGATCATCAAATTATTCCGTTAATTACAAGTGCGAATGTTGCTTGTGGTTTTCACGCTGGTGATGAAAATGTAATGAATGAAACGGTAAAACTTGCCAAAGCACATAATGTTGCAGTAGGTGCACATCCTGGTTTACCTGATTTGAAAGGCTTTGGCAGACGAAATATAGATATCTCTAACGACGAGATTTATAATTTGATGATTTATCAATTAGGTGCATTACAAGGGTTTTGTCGCATTCATCAAGTTAAAATTAATCATGTTAAACCGCATGGTGCATTGTATCAGATGGGTGCAAAAGACAGAGAAATAGCAAGCGTTATAGCACAAGCTGTTTATGACTTTGATCCATCACTAGTGTTAGTAGGATTAGCAAATTCATATCTAATTTCAGAAGCAAAGAATGTCGGATTAATTACAGCTTCTGAAGTGTTTGCTGATAGACGATACGAAGATGATGGGCAGCTCGTTAGTAGAAAAGAAAGTGATGCTGTGATTACTGATACTGACGAAGCACTTAAGCAGGTTTTAAAGATGGTGAAGGAAAATAAAGTTATTTCAAAAAACAATAAGGAAGTAACGTTACAAGCAGATACAATTTGTGTGCATGGTGATGGAGAACATGCATTATTATTTGTTTCGAAAATTAGAGAAATTTTAATGAAAGAAGGCATTGATATTCAATCCTTATAGGGGGCTAAAAAATGGGGAGAAATTTAAAGCTTAAACATCGTGAAAGTGATTTTGAATTTACTAAAAACCATAAGAGATTATTGTTAGGTTCTGTATTTCTGATGGCAACTTCTGCAATTGGGCCAGCATTTTTAACGCAAACAGCAGTATTTACATCACAATTTTTGGCGAGTTTTGCATTCGCAATTTTACTATCAATCATTATTGATATTGGTGCACAAATTAATATATGGCGCATATTGGTTGTCACTGGTTTAAGAGGTCAAGAAATATCAAATAAAGTTGTTCCTGGGCTTGGTACTGTTATCTCAATATTGATTGCATTTGGAGGTCTAGCTTTTAATATTGGTAATATTGCTGGTGCCGGTTTAGGTTTAAATGCAATTTTTGGATTAGATGTAAAATGGGGCGCAGCTATTACTGCAATCTTTGCAATATTAATCTTTGTAAGTAAAAGTGGCCAAAAAATTATGGACGTTGTTTCAATGATTCTTGGTATTGTGATGATTTTAGTTGTGGCATATGTGATGTTTGTTTCTAATCCACCTTATGGTGATGCTTTTGTGCATACATTTGCGCCAGAACATCCAATGAAATTAGTCTTGCCAATCATTACGTTAGTTGGTGGAACTGTAGGTGGTTATATTACCTTTGCAGGTGCACATCGTATTTTAGACTCTGGCATTAAAGGTAAGCAATATTTACCATTTGTAAATCAATCAGCAATTGCTGGTATTTTAACTACAGGTATTATGAGAACGTTACTATTCCTAGCGGTATTAGGAGTTGTTGTAACAGGTGTGACACTAAGTTCTGAAAATCCACCAGCGTCAGTTTTTGAACACGCAATTGGACCAATTGGAAAGAATATTTTTGGTATTGTGTTATTTGCTGCAGCTATGTCATCAGTAATTGGCTCAGCATACACAAGCGCAACATTTTTAAAAACACTTCATAAATCACTTGACGAAAGAAGTAATTTAATTGTCATTGTGTTTATCGTTATTTCAACAATGATTTTCTTGTTTATTGGAAAACCAATCAGCCTTTTAATTATAGCAGGCGCGATAAATGGATGGATTTTACCTATTACGTTAGGTGCAATTTTGATTGCAAGTAAAAAGAAATCAATTGTTGGTGATTATAAACACCCAAATTGGATGTTCATCTTTGGTATCGTTGCAGTACTTGTTACAATATTGACAGGTATATTCTCATTCAAAGAAGTACTTCAGTTATTTTAAAAGACATTTCGAATAATAGTATCACTGTAAATGTTGTTAGTATTAGGCAAGATGTATTTTGATTTCCGGTGATTCATTTATAAAGCATAATTGAATATATTTTAAGAAAGAGAGTGGTGCATGATAAATGTACTGCTCTTTTTTGTTATGATGAAAAATCTTTTTCTATTGATCGAGAAAATAGTTATTTATATAGTTTTTAAAGAAAAAAAGTGATAATATTTAGCTAATCTAATGAAAATGGATTTATTGGACAAAAAATACATTTTAAATGAGTAGAGGAGGCTGCAAATGGGTTACAGAACTTTAAAAAGTATTTTTCATGAGCATAACGAAAGTAAAATGAAAGACGAGTATACTAAAAGATTTAATTCTTTAGCATCTTTCAATACTAATATTAATATCATACCCATGGAAAATGGAAAAAAAGTTAATGATTTGGAATATCCTCTATTCTTTATGGTGACTAAAAATCTATCAAAAAAACAAGAATTAATATCAATTAATAGTAGAAAAATTGATAGAGCACTTAATTCTTTGCCTTATGCAGCTAGAGAACAATATTTTAATGATTTATTAATCGATGAATTACAAAGTACTAATGAAATTGAAAATGTATTTAGTACTAAACAAGAGATTGCACATGCGTTAAATAACCAAGCATCAGAATTTCTTAAGTTCAGAGGCCTCGTGGATCAATATAAAGAGATAGAACTTAATAAAAAAATTAAAGTTGATAATGTAAGAGACATTAGAGCGATTTATGATAAATTAGTTTCAAATGAAATTAACGAACAAGATAAGTTAGATGGAGAGCTATTTCGTAAAAATTTTGTCGGTGTACATGATCGGTCAACGAATAAATATATACATGTTGGGTTACAACCTGAAACCAAAATTGTTGAATATATAGGTGAAATGCTAACATTTTTAAAATATTTTGATGCGCCTCAGCCGTTCAAAATCATGGCTAGTCATTATCTGTTTGAATATATACATCCTTTTTATGATGGCAATGGTAGAGTTGGAAGATTTATAATTGCCAAGCTCTTGAGTGATTATTATGATAATTATACTGCTTTGACATTTTCATATGTTATAAATAGGAATAAATCGAAATATTACAAGGCGTTTATGACTGCTTCAAATCATTTGAATTGCGGTGATTTGACGGAATTTATTGACACAATGCTTGAGTTATTGATAGCAGGACAAGAAAGAATACTTGATGAATTAATACCAAAAATGGATGCGACTGAAAAATTAACGCTTTATTTAACTAGTCATTATAAACAGATAGATTATGAATTTTTGTATCTCCTTTCAATGGATAAATTGTTTGGAAATAAAAGAAATAGATTAACATTAATTGATTTAGAAAACATATTGGGAGTAGGAAGAGTAAAAATTAATAATACAATTAAAAAATTTGGTAACTACTTAGTTAAAATTAAAAGTAGACCAACAATTTATGAGATAAGTGATGAATTTCTAAATTCGATTATAAAATAAATGTAATATGTGATTCAGCTATACTTATTGTATTTGTAAGATTGCGTAATTGCTTCATTAAAAAAATATATTTGTTGAGAGTGGTGCATGACAAATGTACTGCTCTTTTTGTTGTGTATCAGTATTGTGATGTTTTAATGCGAATATTATATGAATCATTATGAAATTTAATAAAAATAATTGAAATAATTATCATTTTTTCTGATATACTGTTAAACGGTTTGGAATTTTTAAGTATACACTGTATTGGTTGATATAACTCAACTAATAATTGCGAACAGGGTATTTCAAATTGGAAAGTATTATGAGCGTGATACATAATCAAAATTGTAGGCTAAAGAACCTGAGACATAAATCAATGTTCAGTGCTCTACAAAGTTATATTGGCAGTAGTTGACTGAACGAAAATACGCTTGTAACAAGCTTTTTTCAATTCTAGTCAACCTTGCCGGCGGGGCCCCAACATAGAAGCTGGCGAAAAGACAGCTTACAATAATGTGCAAGTTGGGGTGGGACGACGAAATAAATTTTTCGAAAATATCATTTCTGTCCCACTCCCTTATCATTTATGTCTCGCTCTCAAATGTAAATTAGTAATTGTTTTGGGGGAGTTTGAAGTTAAATATTTAACAGGATTTATTTTAATATTATTGTTAGAAGGAATTTTTACAAATTCAGCAAGTGCAATCGAATATTCAGACTTACATCATAAAAGTGAACTTGATTCCAAGCGTCTATATAATGCTAAGGTGTCATTTGCTAATCCAACTCAGCTTGAAAATAAAAAAACAAACGATAGACTGTTGAAGCATGATTTGTTATTTCATGACATGTTCGTAAATGATGCTTGGAAAAAAGATTTTAAAGTTGAATTCGAAAATGAGGCACTTTCAAAGAAATTTGTAAATAAGGATATCGATATATTTGCTGGAAATTATGGATATGGATGTCATGGGGGAGAAACCAATAAAACGCTATGTAGTTATGGTGGTGTTACTTTAAGTGACAATAATAAATACGATGATTATAAGAATATACCTTGTAATTTATGGATTGACGGACATCAAACAGGAATAGAACTAACTGCAGTAAAAACGAAAAAGAAAATTGTTACCATTCAAGAATTAGATGTTCAATTAAGAAATTATTTGAATGAGAAGTATAAGTTGTACGAACTAGGTGGAGACATTGTTAAAGGGTATGTTAAATATCATAATGATGATGAAAAAAATGTAGAATATGATTTTTATAATTTAAATGGTGAGTATGGTCATGAGGTATTAAAAATGTATGCTGATAATAAAACTATCAATAGTGACAAATTGCATTTAGATATCTATTTATTCAAATCATAATTTAAGTAAGTTAATCATTAATGATCTTTGACAGTGAAATATAAAGTACCTGTCATTTTATTGTTACAAATAAAAACAGCAGTAAGGAGGCTATCACTCAGAAAAGTCTTACTGCTGTTTTCTATTAGAATTACCTTTAATGCACACAGGAATTCGATACGAAACAAATATGATTAACTGTGTAATTACAAAATAAAACTACTATAGCAAAAAGAAGATAAAGACGATGATAATAAATGCATCGAATATAATTTTCTTGATGTTTTTATCAACAACATCAGGTAAGGACATAAGTATAAATCCTAGAATTAGAGTGTAGCGACATATGTTCATAATTGTTGCTGTAAACTCGATATTAAATGAAAACTTTAAAAATATACTTATAAATAAAATGACAAACGACGCAATTGCAATAAAACTGCCGTATGTAGCAATCTTTGTTACGAGACTATTTTGATTATTTTCAGCCATTGTAGAATCCTCTTATTTCATCATTATTATTTTAAACATATCATTTTCCTGTTATTTAATAAAGTTTCTTGACACAATTAGCTGATGTAATTGATTTGATTAGTTTTTGAAAAATAGACAATTTAGAAGCATCGATTTCCTTGTTATGAGTTCATAAATAATTATTTATGATACCACGTTATTGTGAATGTTTTTTTAAAAAATAAAGCAAAAGTTTTATACAGTAACGAAAATCATGATACTTGTCGTTGTAGTGATTAAAATGTGATAAAATAACAAATGCTAGGATTTTTTAAAAGAGGTGAATCAAAGGATGATTGGTATAATTGGTGCCATGGAAGAAGAAGTAACAATATTAAAAAATAAATTAACACAATTAAGCGAAATTTCAGTTGCACATGTTAAATTTTATACTGGCATTTTAAAAGATAGAGAAGTAGTGATTACCCAAAGCGGCATTGGAAAAGTTAATGCTGCAATTTCTACGACATTATTAATTAATAAGTTTAAACCGGACATCATTATTAATACAGGTTCTGCTGGAGCTTTAGATGAAAGTTTAAATGTAGGTGACGTTCTTATAAGTGATGATGTAAAATATCATGATGCAGATGCAACAGCATTTGGTTATGAATATGGACAAGTACCACAGATGCCGGTAGCATTTCAATCAAGTAAACCTTTAATAGATAAAGTATCTCAAGTTGTACAACAACAACAATTAACAGCTAAAGTAGGCTTAATTGTAAGTGGTGATAGCTTTATCGGTAGTGTTGAACAACGCCAAAAAATTAAAAAAGCATTTCCAAATGCGATGGCGGTTGAAATGGAAGCAACTGCAATTGCACAAACATGTTATCAATTTAATGTACCATTTGTTGTAGTTCGTGCAGTTTCAGACTTAGCAAATGGAGAAGCGGAAATGAGCTTCGAAGCATTTTTAGAAAAAGCAGCTGTATCATCAAGTCAAACTGTTGAAGCATTAGTGTCTCAATTATAAAAAGGTAAAGGTGAGTTAAATGGGTTTAGTTCGCAAGTTTTTTATGCCGAATTCATATGTTCAATCAATATTTCAAATTGATTTAGACAAGTTAGTGGACAAAGGCGTTAAAGGTATTATTACAGATTTAGATAATACGCTAGTAGGTTGGGATGTTAAAGAACCTACAGAACGTGTTAAAGCATGGTTTAAGGAAGCTAATGAAAAAGGAATCACTATTACAATCGTGTCTAATAATAATGAGTCTCGTGTTGCTAGTTTTAGTCAGCATTTAGACATCGATTTTATTTTTAAAGCGAGAAAGCCAATGGGGAAAGCGTTTGATAAAGCAATAACTAAGATGAATATCAGACCAGATCAAACTGTTGTTATAGGTGACCAAATGCTTACTGATGTATTTGGTGGTAATCGTCGAGGTTTATATACAATTATGGTCGTTCCAGTTAAACGAACTGATGGCTTTATTACTAAGTTTAATAGGTTAATTGAAAGACGATTATTACGTCATTTCAGTAAAAAAGGTTATATCACATGGGAGGAAAATTGATTGTCTGACATTTTAAAATGTATCGGTTGTGGTGCGCCACTTCAATCTGAAGATAAAAATAAACCTGGTTTTGTACCAGAGCATAATATGTTTCGTGATGACGTGATTTGCAGACGTTGTTTCCGCTTGAAAAATTATAATGAAGTTCAAGATGTAGGATTAGAAAGTGAAGACTTTTTAAAATTATTATCAGGACTTGCGGATAAAAAGGGTATTGTCGTCAATGTCGTGGATGTATTTGACTTTGAAGGATCATTTATTAATGCAGTTAAACGTATTGTCGGAAACAAAAAAATCATTTTAGCAGCAAATAAATTGGATTTATTGCCGAAACAAATTAATAAACGTCGAGTTAAAGAATGGTTAAAACGAACAGCAAGAAAATATGGTTTGGAAGCTGACGATGTTGTATTAATTTCAGCTGAAAAAGGCTGGGGCATAGACGACTTATTATCATCAATTGCGAATATTCGAGAAAATGAAGATGTGTATATTGTAGGGACAACGAATGTTGGGAAATCTACATTGATTAATAAACTGATTGAAGCTAGTGTTGGTGAAAAAGATGTAGTAACAACTTCAAGATTTCCTGGAACAACTTTAGATATGATAGATATTCCTTTAGATGAAACATCATTTATGTATGATACACCAGGTATTATTCAAGATCATCAAATGACGCATTTAGTTAGTGAAAAAGAATTGAAAATTATTATGCCTAAGAAAGAAATAAAACAACGCGTATATCAATTAAATGAGGCGCAAACATTATTCTTCGGCGGTCTAGCGCGCATAGATTATGTATCAGGTGGTAAACGTCCGTTAGTTTGTTTCTTTTCTAATGACTTGAATATACATCGTACTAAAACGGAGAAGGCTAATGATTTATGGCGTAATCAACTTGGCGATTTATTAACGCCACCTGGAAATCCACAAAATTTTGATCTTAATGAGGTAAAGGCTGTTAGACTTGAAACAGGCAAAGAGAAACGCGATGTTATGATCTCTGGTCTAGGCTTTATAACTATAGGACCAGGAGCTAAAGTAATCGTTCGTGTTCCTAAAAATGTTGATGTTGTATTAAGAAATTCTATTTTATAAGGTGATTTAAAAAATGAAATTTGCAGTTATCGGAAATCCTATTTCACATTCCTTGTCGCCCGTTATGCATAGAGCAAATTTTAATTCTTTAGGATTAGATGATACTTATGAAGCTTTAAATATTCCAATTGAAGATTTTCATTTAATTAAAGAAATTATTTCGAAAAAAGAATTAGATGGCTTTAATATCACAATTCCTCATAAAGAGCGTATCATACCGTATTTAGATCATGTTGATGAACAAGCGATTAATGCAGGTGCAGTTAACACTGTTTTGATAAAAGATGGCAAGTGGATAGGGTATAATACAGATGGTATTGGTTATGTTAAAGGATTGCACAGCGTTTATCCAGATTTAGAAAATGCATACATTTTAATTTTGGGCGCAGGTGGTGCAAGTAAAGGTATTGCTTATGAATTAGCAAAATTTGTAAAGCCCAAATTAACTGTTGCGAATAGAACGATGGCTCGTTTTGAATCTTGGAATTTAAATATAAACCAAATTTCAATAGCAGATGCTGAAAAGTATTTAGCTGAATTCGATATCGTTATTAATACAACACCAGCGGGTATGGCTGGAAATAACGAAAGTATTATTAATTTAAAGCATCTTTCTCCCAATACTTTAATGAGTGATATTGTTTATATACCGTATAAAACACCTATTTTAGAGGAAGCAGAGCGCAAGGGAAACCATATTTATAATGGCTTAGATATGTTTGTTTACCAGGGTGCGGAAAGCTTTAAAATTTGGACTAATAAAGATGCTGATATTAATTCTATGAAAACAGCAGTTTTACAACAATTAAAAGGAGAATAACATATGCTTACTGGCAAACAAAAAAGATACTTAAGAAGTTTAGCACACAATATTGATCCGATTTTTCAAATTGGAAAAGGCGGTATCAACGAAAATATGATTAAACAAATAGATGATACGTTAGAAAACAGAGAATTGATTAAAGTGCATGTACTACAAAATAACTTTGATGATAAAAAAGAATTAGCTGAAACATTAAGCGAAGCTACGCGTAGTGAATTAGTGCAAGTGATTGGATCTATGATAGTGATTTATAGAGAATCTAAAGAAAATAAAGAAATTGAATTGCCATAATAATGAAAAAGATAGTACTTTACGGCGGTCAGTTTAACCCTATCCATACTGCACATATGATAGTAGCTAGCGAAGTATTTCATGAATTACAGCCAGATGAATTTTATTTTTTACCTAGTTTTATGTCTCCATTGAAAAAGCACAATAATTTTATAGATGTTCAGCACAGATTAACAATGATACAGATGATTATCGACGAGCTTGGTTTTGGAGATATTTGCGACGATGAAATTAAACGTGGTGGTCAGAGTTATACCTATGACACGATCAAGGCATTCAAGGAGCAACACAAAGACAGTGAGTTGTACTTTGTTATTGGGACGGATCAGTATAACCAACTAGAGAAATGGTATCAAATTGAATACTTAAAAGAAATGGTTACTTTTGTAGTTGTAAATCGAGACAAAAATAGTCAAAATGTTGAAAATGCTATGATTGCAATTCAGATACCTAGGGTAGATATAAGTTCGACAATGATTCGACAAAGAGTTAGTGAAGGGAAATCTATCCAAGTTCTTGTTCCTAAATCCGTTGAAAACTATATTAAGGGGGAAGGATTATATGAACATTGAAAAAGCAAAACGGCTTGCAAAAGAGAAACTGCCAGAGAAACGTTATAATCATTCTTTAAGAGTTGCAGAAACAGCTATTAAATTGGCAGAAATTTATGATGGAGACACTAGTAAAGTAGAATTAGCAGGTGTATTACATGATTTCTGTAAGTATGATGATTTAGGTAAAATGTATCAAATTGTTCGACAATACGAATTAGGTAATGACCTACTGAGTTATGGTAGTGAAATATTGCATGGCCCTGTGTGTGCAGCAATCATGGAACATGAATATGGTATCAATGATGAGGAAGTATTAATGGCTATCAAATACCATACTACTGGACGTCAACAAATGACAAAAACTGAAAAACTGATTTTTATTGCAGATTACATCGAACCTGGAAGAACAATCCCAGGAGTTGATGATATTCGAGATATGGCATACAATCAAGGTAGTTTAGATAAGACAATTTATGAAATTTCTAAACGCACAGTACTATTTTTAATACAGAAAGATATTACGGTATATAATAAGACGATTGACTGTTTAAATTATTATAACTATAGTGACGAAAGAATAAAGGATGATTAAATGAATTCACAAGAATTATTAGCAATTGCTGTGGATGCAATTGACAATAAAAAAGGCGAAGATACGATTTCTTTAGAAATGAAAGGTATCAGCGATATGACAGATTATTTTGTTGTAACGCACGGAAATAATGAACGACAAGTTCAAGCGATTGCTAGAGCGGTGAAAGAAGTAGCCAATGAACAAAATATAGAAGTAAAACGTATGGAAGGATACAATGAAGCGCGTTGGATATTAATTGACTTAGCTGATGTTGTGGTACATGTTTTCCATAAAGACGAAAGAAATTATTATAATATTGAAAAGTTATATCAAGATGCACCATTAGAATCATATAGTCAGGTTGCGTATTAATTATGTCGCAATATGCAGAAATGAGCCTAGTGTACGATCAATTGACTCAAGATCAACCATATGAAAAATGGTTTGAAATTGTAAAAAATCACTGCAAAGATGAATCAAATATTTTAGATATTGGATGCGGTACTGGTAGTTTAACAGTTCAATTAGAAGCTTTAGGTAATGTTACTGGTATGGATTTAAGTGTTGATATGTTGACTGTTGCAGCTCAAAAATCAGCAAATGTAAATTGGCTTGAAGGAGATATGACATCTTTTGATTTGCAACAACAATTTGATATCATCACTATTTTTTGTGACTCTCTAAATTATTTGCAAGATGAAACTGCAGTGATTGAAACATTCATCAATGTTTATCATCATCTGACTGATTCAGGTGTATTTATTTTTGATGTACATACTGTTTATAAAATGATGACTTTGTTTAATAATCAAAGTTATATTGATGATAAAGGGGACATTTTTTTAGCATGGGATGCTGTGCAAGGAGATTTACCTTTAAGTGTTTATCATGATATGACATTTTTCATTCGACATGAAGATGAAACATATTCAAGGTTTGATGAGTCTCATTTTCAGAGAACATTTGATGAAAAGACATATTTGTCTTGGTTAGCTCAAGTTGGTTTTAAACAAGTTGAAACATTTACTGATTTTAATATAGATGAACATAATGAAGATGCAGAAAGATTGTTTTTCATTGCGAAAAAATAAAAGTAAAACCACTCGCTCAGACGTGTATAAAGTTGAGGAGTGGTTTTATTGTATCAATTTTTATTACGCTATAAAGATTTTTTAACTCAGTGGAAGTTATATATTATAAGTGCTGTTGTTTTAATTATGGTATTAATTGGTTTTATATTCTGGAGACAAGATGATTATACTTCAAGAAATTTTGAAAATAAAGATACTGCTCTGAAACAAAGCACTAGTGAAAATAGTAGTTTGTCCAAATTAGAAGATGTCCAGGTCAAAGATGGAGATAATTCCAAAAATAAAGGTCCTGTATATGTCGATGTAAAAGGTGCTGTTAAACATCCTAATGTTTATAAAATGACATCTAAGGATAGAGTAGTTGATTTACTTGATAAAGCACAATTATTGGAGGATGCAGATGTAAGTCAAATTAATTTGTCTGAAAAATTAACAGATCAAAAAATGATTTTCATACCTCATAAAGGACAAAAGAATGTTGAACCACAAATTGGAGTAAACAGTGTGCATGTAAAAAATGGGAACACAAATAATACTAAAGTAAATTTAAATACCGCATCTGTATCAGAATTGATGTCTGTTCCTGGAGTAGGGCAAGCTAAAGCTAATGCAATTGTTGAATATCGCAACCAACAAGGTGCATTTCAAGAAATTGACGATTTGAAAAAAGTAAAAGGTTTTGGAAGTAAAACTTTTGATAAACTGAAATCTTATTTCACGATATAATGGATTATTTTAATTGCAAATTTTATTTTTTGTGATTAATCTTATATTATTAGAAAATGTTACTAAATTTTAAGTATGGAAGGTGAACATCTTGGAAAGAATCAAATGGGAAGAATATTTTATGGCACAAAGTCATTTGCTAGCATTACGTTCAACTTGTCAAAGATTATCTGTAGGTGCAACGATTGTTAAGGATAATCGTATTATTGCTGGTGGTTATAATGGCTCTGTAGCTGGCGAGGTGCATTGTATAGATGAAGGATGTTTAATTGAAGATGGACATTGTATCAGAACGATACATGCAGAAATGAATGCTTTATTACAATGTGCAAAACAAGGTGTATCTACTGAAGGTGCAACAATCTATGTTACTCATTTTCCATGCCTAAATTGTACAAAGTCAATTATTCAAGCAGGTATAAAGCGTATCTACTATGCAGAAGATTATCATAACCATGAATATGCAACTAAATTACTCAAACAATCTGGTATTGAATTTAAAAAAATTCCATTTTCACCAGAATATGTTGCTAAATATCTGACTAAAGGTTAATGTTTTGCTGTATGTCGCGTTATCAATGATTGTAGGAGTGCTTTGGAATTCTAGCAAAGTGCTCTCTACATTTCTTTTCATTTTACTTTTGTATATTACTTATCGTAAAAATAAAATCGTTTATGCCCCTATTTCTCTCTTTTTAATCATTTTCTCCTCATGGTATTTACATTATTCACAACAAGCAATATTTAATTATATCAATTATATTGAACGTAATTCTCAGTTTAATGAGCGTGCTCAAGTAATCCAAATTCAACGTCAAGGTAGTGACACATATAAAGGTAGGTTGAGTTTAAAAAATGAAATATATCCTTTCTTTTTAACAAATAAAAAGAATTTTGATTTAAAGAAAATTGAAAGTCGTAATTGTATTGTTAAAGGACAATTCAAAGTTAATGACAATAAGTTTGTAACTCTTAAATTACAAAGTATAGTTGTACAAAGCTGCCTAGAATCGAACCGGTCTAATTTAATTGAGAAACATAAACAGTTTATAATGAATCGAATTTATGATTCGGGTATTAAGTTTCCGGATCGTATTATGGCATTGATTACTGGTGACGTAAAAGAAATTAATGAGCAATTTAAGGAACGTGTTAAAGAGATAGGTATATATCATTTGCTGCCAGTTAGTGGCTCGCATATAGCTGCAATTGTATTCTTAATTTACCAACCTTTAAAACGATTAAATTTACCTTTATTTGTCATTAAAGGAATTACAATCATTGTATTAGCTTTATTTGCTCAATACACAAATTATGCACCTAGTGCTGTAAGAGCTATAATAATGACAACTCTTGTACTGCTTATTACTAAGCAAATTAAAATAAAGGGTATTCAGCTATTAGCATTTGCATTTATAATTATGTTTATTTTAAATCCACTAGTTGTTTATGATATTGGATTTCAATTTTCATTCATCATTTCATTTTTTATTATGCTACTTTTTCCTTTTTTACAGCAATTGTCAAAGTTACAATCATTATTCATAATTACGTTTATTGCACAATTAGCTTCATTTATCGTTGCCATTCCAAACTTTCATCAACTTCAATGGGTGGGATTTTTATCTAATTTGATTTTTGTACCGTACTATTCGATTATATTGTTTCCGCTATCTATTTTATTCTTTATTACAAGTCATTTTATTGTGGGATTAACGCCGCTAAATTACTTGGTTGACCTAAGTTTTAATTTTCATGACTGGTTACTAGACCTATTCACAAGAATCAAGCAATCACATTTTTCTGTTCCCAAGTTTAATGATTGGATATTTATAATATTTATAATTTCTGTTTATTACATATTTTGGTTATTGGCTAAACGTAAATATATATTGGTTACGGTTTGGACTATAATTATTCTGACATTATTAATAACGTTTCCAACAAATTCACATCACAAAATTACAATGTTAAATGTGGGGCAGGGAGACAGTATTTTATATGAAGGTGGTAAGAACCAAAATGTCTTGATTGATACAGGTGGGAAAGTGATTGATGATACTAAACAACCTAGTTATTCAATTTCTAAATATCATATTTTACCAACGCTAAATGAAAGAGGGATAAATGAATTAGAGTATCTAATTTTAACACATCCACACAATGACCATATTGGTGAAGTGGAATATATTATTAGTCATATTAAAATTAAACATATAGTGATATACAATAAGGGATATAGTAGTAATACATTGATGTTATTATCGAAATTAAGCCATAAGTATAACATTAAACTTATGGATGTAAGACAAGTTAGTAGTTTTAAACTTGGAGATAGTAGTTTTCTATTTTTTGATAGTTTTATTCCAAATAGCCGAGATAAAAATGAATATTCTATTATTACTATGATTACATATCAAAATAAAAAAGTTTTATTAATGGGCGATGCTAGTAAAAATAATGAATCTTTACTACTAAAAAAATATAACTTGCCGGAGATTGATATTTTAAAAGTAGGACATCATGGGAGCAAGACAAGTAGTTCTAAAGAATTTATAGAGATGATTAAGCCTAAAATAAGTTTGATTTCTTCTGGGAAGAACAATATGTATCATCTTCCTAATATAGAAGTTGTTAAACGATTGCAAAGGATTCGCAGTCGCATTTACAATAGTCAACAAAACGGTCAAGTTACAATTGACTTAGATGATAATTTAAAAGTTGATTCAAACTCTTATGGAAATGCAAGTGGTTTATAGATACAGAAACATGATATAATCTATTGATGTGTCAAACGAATGAAAGGGTGTAATGAATGAGCGACAATATTGTAGCTATTTATGGAGATGTGCCTGAATTGGTTGAAAAACAAAGTGCAGAAATCATATCACAATTTTTGAAAAGTGATAGAGATGACTTTAACTTTGTGAAATATAATTTATACGAAACAGAGATTGCACCAATTGTTGAAGAAACATTAACATTGCCTTTCTTTTCAGATAAAAAAGCAATTTTGGTTAAAAATGCATATATATTTACAGGTGAAAAAGCGCCAAAAGATATGGCTCATAATGTAGATCAATTAATAGAATTTATTGAAAAATATGATGGCGAAAATTTGATTGTCTTTGAGATATATCAAAATAAACTTGATGAAAGAAAAAAGTTAACTAAAACTCTAAAAAAGCATGCAAGGCTTAAAAAAATAGAGCAAATGTCTGAAGAAGAAATAAAAAAATGGATTCAAAGTAAATTAAATGAGAATTTCAAAGATATCAAAAGAGATGCATTAGATTTATTTATTGAGTTGACAGGTATTAACTTTAATATTGTCTCACAAGAGATAGAAAAGTTGATTTTATTTTTAGGCGATAGACCAACAATTAATAAGCAGGATGTTAACCAAATTATTAATAGAAGTTTAGAACAAAATGTATTTTTACTGACTGAATACATTCAGAAAAGAAAGAAAGAACAAGCAATTCATTTAGTAAAAGATTTAATAACTATGAAAGAAGAACCTATTAAATTACTTGCACTAATTACAAGTAATTACCGATTATTTTATCAATGTAAGATTTTGAGTCAAAAAGGATATAGTGGACAGCAAATTGCTAAAACAATAGGCGTACATCCATACAGAGTAAAATTAGCGTTAGGACAAGTAAGACATTATCAACTTGATGAATTATTGAATATTATAGATGCTTGTGCGGAAACTGATTATAAACTTAAATCATCATATATGGATAAACAGTTAATACTGGAATTATTCATTCTATCTTTATAAAAAATAAAAGTTCAAGCATGCGCTTGAACTTTTATTTAAAAAGATTATTTATTTGCAGTCATTAATTGTGATTTAATACGGTCAGCTTTGTTTGAATGTATTAAATTACTTTGAGCAGCTTTGTCTACTAACTTAACTGCTAAGCTTACTAATTCATTTTTATTATCAGCGTTATTTGAAACAGCTGTTTTAGCGTTTTTAACTGCTGTACGCATTGCACTCTTTTGTGAAATGTTGCGTGCTTCAGCTTTTTCAGTTGTTTTTACGCGTTTAATTGCAGATTTGATATTTGCCATTTCTGTCACCTCCTAAAAGTGAGTTCATCTTATCAAAATTTTATTTGATTACAACAAGAAATATTTTAACAAAAGTCTAACCGTTGTGCAATCATTTATTTGATGGGGTTAGCTTAAAATTTTGCAGATTTAATAAATTGTGTTGGAAACACAATCAATACGTTTTATAATTATAAGTACGTAATTAACATATTAACATATCGCAAGTATGTATTTAAATAAAGATTGTTATAATTTCAAAGTTCATCCAAGATTATGGCGTTTGCATTTACCTATTAAAAACGTTATTATATCAAAGATGCGAAAGATAATACGGGTTTATTTTATGAAAGTGAGAAGGATAAAATGGATAATGAGCAACGCTTAAAAAGAAGAGAGAATATAAGGAATTTCTCGATTATAGCACATATTGACCACGGAAAATCTACATTGGCTGATAGAATTTTAGAAAATACCAAATCAGTTGAAACAAGAGATATGCAAGATCAGTTACTAGATTCAATGGATTTAGAAAGAGAACGTGGTATTACAATCAAATTAAACGCAGTACGTTTAAAGTACGAAGCTAAAGATGGAAATACTTATACATTCCATTTAATCGATACGCCTGGACACGTCGATTTTACATATGAAGTGTCACGTTCTTTGGCAGCTTGTGAGGGTGCGATTTTAGTAGTAGATGCGGCTCAAGGTATCGAAGCACAAACATTAGCAAATGTTTATTTGGCATTAGATAATGAGTTAGAGTTATTGCCTGTTATTAACAAAATTGATTTACCTGCTGCAGAACCTGAACGCGTGAAACAAGAAATTGAGGATATGATAGGTTTAGACCAAGACGATGTTGTTTTAGCAAGTGCTAAATCTAACATTGGAATTGAAGAGATACTAGAGAAAATAGTTGAAGTTGTGCCAGCTCCAGATGGTGACCCAGAAGCACCACTAAAAGCGTTAATATTTGATTCTGAGTATGATCCATATAGAGGGGTAATTTCATCGATAAGAATTGTAGACGGTGTTGTTAAAGCCGGGGATAAAATTCGAATGATGGCCACTGGTAAAGAGTTCGAAGTAACAGAAGTTGGAATTAATACACCTAAGCAGCTTCCAGTTGATGAATTAACAGTTGGTGATGTTGGTTATATTATTGCAAGTATTAAAAATGTTGATGATTCTAGGGTTGGTGACACAATCACATTAGCTAGTAGACCTGCATCAGAACCATTGCAAGGTTATAAGAAAATGAATCCAATGGTATATTGCGGACTGTTCCCAATAGATAACAAAAATTATAATGATTTAAGAGAAGCATTAGAAAAATTACAATTGAATGATGCATCATTAGAATTTGAGCCTGAATCATCACAAGCATTAGGTTTTGGTTATAGAACTGGTTTCTTAGGTATGTTACACATGGAAATAATTCAAGAAAGAATTGAAAGAGAATTTGGTATTGAATTAATTGCAACCGCACCATCTGTAATTTATCAATGTATTTTAAGGGACGGTTCAGAAGTGACGGTTGATAACCCAGCACAAATGCCAGATCGTGATAAAATTGATAAAATATTTGAGCCATATGTTCGAGCAACTATGATGGTTCCAAATGACTATGTCGGTGCAGTAATGGAATTATGTCAACGTAAACGTGGACAATTTATAAATATGGACTATTTAGATGATATTCGTGTAAATATTGTTTATGAATTACCTTTAGCTGAAGTTGTATTTGATTTCTTCGATCAACTTAAATCTAATACTAAAGGATATGCATCATTTGATTATGAATTCATCGAAAATAAAGAAAGTAATTTAGTCAAGATGGATATTTTATTAAATGGTGATAAAGTGGATGCGCTAAGCTTCATAGTTCATAGAGATTTTGCGTATGAACGTGGTAAAGCATTAGTTGAAAAACTTAAAACGTTAATTCCAAGACAGCAATTTGAAGTACCTGTACAGGCTGCAATAGGACAAAAAATTGTAGCGCGTACAAATATTAAATCAATGGGTAAAAACGTTTTAGCTAAATGTTATGGCGGTGACATAAGCCGTAAACGTAAATTACTTGAAAAACAAAAAGCAGGTAAAGCTAAGATGAAAGCAGTTGGTAATGTTGAAATTCCACAGGATGCTTTCTTGGCTGTGTTGAAAATGGATGACGAATAAGTTTTTAAAAAATCTATTAACAATTTACAATGAATAAAGTTTAATAACTAAAAAGAGGGAGCCTAGGATAAATTAACGTCCTGGGCTTTACAATGTTATATTGGCAGCCATCGACAGAGTTAAAATGAGCTTATAACAATGGGGCCCCAACATAGAAGCTGACGAAAAGTCAGCTTACAATAATGTGCAAGTTGGGGTGGGGCCCCAACACAGAGAATTTCGAAAAGAAATTCTACAGGCAATGCAGGTTGGCGGGGCCCCAACAAAGAAGCTGACGAAAAGTCAGCTTACAATAATGTGCAAGTTGGGGTGGGACGACGAAATAAATTTTGTGAAAATATCATTTCTGTCCCACTCCCTTATGCATGAGTTTAACTCATGTAATTCTATTTTTAAGTACATATTACCTCTGGCTAATGTGTAAGAGCCACTACATAATAAATCATTAGTGGTTCTTTATTATTTCTATCTCACTCCCTCTTAACATTTATAAATATTAAAATGAATCGATATATTAGACAATCATTGATTAAACGTTAAAGTTAAAAGTAAGAATAATAGCAGATAGTCCAACAGGATGTAGCCGATTGGATAAACAGTCTGAGAAGCGGGGCATTAAAATGACGGTACAAAGTGCATATATACATATTCCATTTTGTGTAAGAATATGTACATATTGTGATTTCAATAAATATTTTATACAGAATCAACCTGTAGATGAGTACTTAGATGCACTAATAACAGAAATGTCTACAGCCAAATATAGGAACTTAATGACCATGTATGTAGGTGGTGGCACACCAACGGCCCTTTCTATTAATCAGTTGGAAAGATTACTTAAAGCAATACGTGATACGTTTACAATCACAGGCGAGTATACATTTGAAGCCAATCCTGATGAGTTAACTAAAGAGAAAGTCCAACTATTAGAGAAATATGGAGTAAACAGAATTTCAATGGGCGTTCAAACATTCAAGCCGGAGTTATTGTCTGTTTTAGGTAGAACGCACAATACTGAAGATATTTACACTTCGGTGTTAAATGCTAAAAACGCAGGTATTAAATCAATCAGTTTAGATTTAATGTATCATTTACCGAAACAGACGATTGAAGATTTTGAACAAAGTTTAGATCTAGCTTTAGATATGGATATTCAACATATTTCGAGTTACGGCTTAATACTTGAACCTAAAACCCAATTTTATAATATGTATAGAAAAGGGTTGCTCAAACTTCCTAATGAGGATTTAGGTGCTGACATGTATCAGTTGCTGATGTCTAAGATAGAACAATCTCCTTTCCATCAATACGAAATATCTAATTTTGCATTAGATGGCCATGAATCAGAACATAATAAGGTTTACTGGTTTAATGAGGAATATT